>NZ_JAYSBG010000001.1:0-36156 GCF_041915505.1 Rhodoblastus sp.
CGGCGCCCACGGCGGCGGCGCCCGCCGCGACCGCACCGCCCACGGCCAGGCCGGTTCCGATCGCGGCGCCCGCGCCGAGCTGCGGCCCGCCGGACACGAGGCCGTTGGCGATGCCGGGACCGAAGATGCCGAGACCCAGCAGCGACAGGGCGGCGAGCACAATCGCCATCGCATCGTCGATCGACGGCGTGGCTCCGCCGAAGCCCGTGGTGAACTCGGAGAACAGGGTCGAGCCGATGCCGATGATGACGGCGAGCACCAGCACCTTGATGCCGGATGAGATGACGTTGCCGAGCACCCGTTCGGCCATGAAGGCGGACTTGCCGAACAGGCCGAAGGGGATCAGCACGAAGCCGGCCAAGGTGGTCAGCTTGAACTCGATCAGGGTGATGAAGAGCTGGATGGCGAGGACGAAGAAGGCGAGCAGCACCAGCACCCAGGCGAAGAACATGCAGGCGATCTGGATGAAGTTCTCGAAGAAGGACCAGTAGCCCATCAGGTTCGAGATGGAGTCGAGCAGCGGCCGTCCGGCGTCGAGGCCGGTCTGCGCCACCTTGCCGGGGCGCAGCAGGTCGGTGACGGTGAAGCTCGTGCCGGACGCCTTCAGGCCGAGGCCGGCGAAGCTCTCGAAGACGATGCGGGCGAGGTTGTTCCAGTTCCCGATGATGTAGGCGAAGACGCCGACGAACAGCGTCTTCTTCACCAGCCGGGCGACGATGTTCTCGTCCGCGCCCCAGCTCCAGAACAGGGCGGCGAGCGTCACGTCGATGACGATCAGCGTCGTGGCGATGAATCCGACTTCCGGTCTCAGAAGACCGAAGCCGCCATCGATGTAGCTGGTGAAGACCTCGAGGAAATGGTCGATGACGCCGGTTCCGCCCACGATCAGCGCGCCTCCGGCTTGGCGGGTTCCGCCTGAACGGCGGGCGTGGCGCCGTCGGGAGCCGCATCAGCGGGGGCGTCCGGGAACAGGGTCGTCGGCCCGGCCGGCGCCGATGTCGGGGCCGGCTGACCGAGGAAGCGCCGCCGGCTCTCGGCCCAGACCCGCAGGCAGGACGGATCGCGCGGCCCGGCTTCGCCCAGGCCGCTGCACCGCGCCAGTTCCGCGTCGAGCGGATCGCGCTCCGTGGCGGGCCGAGCCTGCGTCGCGGGGCTGTTTTGCCGGTCGTCCTTACGGGTCATCTCGATCGCGGTCGCCGTGATCGCGACCGCGACGAAGACGAGGGCGCCGAGACGCGCGAGGGTCTTGCCGTCCATCGCGCCGCCCTCAGTTGCCGTGGAACATCTGCGCGTTGCCGGCCTGGTAGCCGCTCCCCGGCGTCAGGAAGCGGCGGCGCTGTTCGCGGCCCTGCTCGGCGGCGGCGGCTTGTTCGGCCGATTGCAGCGCCTGCGCGCGGCCGTTGGCGGTGACGACGGCGGTGAGATCGGCGAGCTGCTGCGCCTGGAGGGCGAGAAGCTGGTTGCCGGCCTGCGTCGCCTGCAAGGCGCCCGTCGCCGATTGGCTGGCGCCGACGAGCGCCGACATCTGCGTGCGGTTGGTGTCGATATTGCCGACGACGGTGGCCTGAAGGCGCATGGCGTCCTGCAGGCCGCCGACCGTGTTCTGCCAGCGGGTCTTGGCGTCCGCGATCAGTTGCGCGTCCGACGCCGACATCGACACGTTGGCGTATTTGGTCTGGAACGCCTGGTCGATCTGCTGGACGCTGTAGGCGATGTTCTGCGCCTGGGCGAGAAGCTGCTGCGTGCGCTGCACGGACTGCTGAAGCTGTTGCAGCGCCGAGTAAGGCAGGCTGGCGAGATTGCGGGCCTGATTGATGAGCATCTGCGCTTCGTTCTGAAGCGAGGTGATCTGGTTCGTGACCTGCTGTAGCGCGCGTGCGGCGGTGAGCACGTTCTGCGCATAGTTCGTCGGGTCATAGACGATCCATTGCGCGTGCGCGGGCGCGGTCCACATCGGGGAGAGCGCGACGGGGGCGATGAGCAGCGCGGCGGCGAGCCGCGCCGCGCGAGAGCGAGGCAGGGTCATGGCAGTTTCTCCGTGAGGGTGAGCGTCGGGATGAGGTCGGCCGCCCAACCGAGGTCGCGGTGGCGCAGCCAGGCGGCGAGGAAGCTGGCCTGCCCATGTTCGGCGAAGAGCCGTGCGATCGCGGATTGGTCGGTTTTGGAGGAAGCGCCGCAGAGCGCGAGGGCGACGTCCGACAGCCCCAGCTCGAACAGGCGATTGCCCCGGCGGCTTTGGCAGTAGTAGTCGCGCTTGGGCATGGCCCGCGCGATGATCTCGATCTGACGGTCGTTGAGGCCGAAGCGCCGATAGATTGCCGTGATCTGCGGCTCGATGGCGCGTTCGTTCGGCAACAGGAGCCGGGTCTGGCAGCTCTCGATGATCGCCGGCGCGATGGCCGAGCCGTCGATGTCGGAAAGCGACTGCGTGGCGAAGATGACGCTGGCGTTCTTCTTGCGCAGGGTCTTCAGCCATTCGCGGAGCTGGCCGGCGAAACCTTCGTCGTCGAGCGCGAGCCAGCCCTCGTCGATGATGAGAAGGGTCGGCGATCCGTCGAGGCGGTCTTCGAGGCGATGGAAGAGATAGGAAAGGACCGCGGGCGCCGCGCCGGTGCCGATCAGCCCTTCGGTCTCGAACGCCTGCACGGTCGCCGTGCCGAGATGCTCGCGTTCGGCGTCGAGCAGCCGCCCATAGGGACCGCCGATGCAATAGGCGCGCAACGCCTGCTTCAGGTCGTTGGACTGGAGCAGGACACAAAGCCCGGTGATGGTGCGTTCCTCGACCGGCGCGGAGACCAGCGAGGTCAGCGCCGTCCAGATGTGCTCCTTCACCTCCGGCGTGATGGCGACGCCTTCGCGCGTCAGGATGGCGACGATCCAGTCGGCGGCCCAGGCGCGCTCGGGAACGTCGTGGATGCGCACCAGCGGCTGAAGGCTGACGGAGGCTTCCGAGCCGTCGGAAAGATCGCCGCCGAGATCGTGCCAGTCGCCGCCCATGGCCAGCGCCGCCGCACGGATCGAGCCGCCGAAATCGAAGGCGAAGACCTGAGCGCCGGCATAGCGGCGGAACTGCAAGGCCATGAGCGCCAGCAGCACGGATTTGCCGGCGCCGGTCGGGCCGACGATCAGGGTATGGCCGACGTCGCCGACGTGAAGGGAAAACCGGAACGGGGTCGAGCCTTCGGTCTTGCCGAAGAGCAGCGGGGGCGCCGCGAAGTGCTCGTCCCGTTCCGGCCCCGCCCACACCGCCGAAAGCGGGATCATGTGGGCGAGATTGAGGGTGGAGATCGGCGGCTGCCGCACGTTGGCGTAAACGTGCCCCGGCAGGCTGCCGAGCCAGGCGTCCACCGCGTTGATGGTTTCGGCCATCGCCGTGAAGTCGCGGCCCTGGATGATCTTCTCGACCAGCCGCAGCTTTTCGTCGGCGGCGCGCGGATCGGCGTCCCACACCGTGACCGTCGCGGTGACATAGGCGATGCCGGCGTAGTCGGCGCCCAGCTCCTGAAGCGCGAGATCGGCGTCCGCCGCCTTGTTCGACGCATCCGTGTCCACGAGGACGGACGCTTCGTTGGTCATCACCTCCTTGAGGATCGCCGCGACGCTCTTGCGCTTGGCGAACCATTGGCGCCGGATCTTGGTCAGCAGCTTCGTCGCGTCGGTCTTGTCGAGCAGGATCGCGCGGGTGGACCAGCGATAAGGGAAGGCCAGCCGGTTCAGCTCGTCGAGCAGGCCGGGCGTGGTGGCGGTCGGGAATCCGGTGATGGTGAGGACGCGCAGATGCGCTTGCCCGAGGCGCGGCTCCAGTCCGCCGGTCAGCGCCTGGTCGGCCAGCAGGGCGTCGAGATAGATCGGGGTTTCGGGGACGCGGACGCGGTGTCGGTGGGTGGAGACGCAGCCGTGCAGGTAAGTCAGCGTCTCGCCGTCATCGAGCCAGCGACATTCCGGCATGAAGGCTTCGACCAGGCGCAGCAGCCGATCGGTGCGGTCGGTGAAGCCGCCCAGCGCCTCGTGCGGATCGAGGCCCTTCTGATCGCGGCCCTCATAGAGCCAGCTTTCCGCGCGGGCGGCGTCTTCGGCCGGCGGCAGCCAGGCGAAGGTCAGGAAGTAGCTGGACTCGAAGTGCGCGCCGGCTTCCTCGAAATCGGCCTTGCGCTCGGCGTCGACCAGCGCCGACGCGGCGTCTGGAAAATGGCTGTCGGGATAGCGGTTGGAGGGATGGCGCTGCGCTTCGACGAAGATCGCCCAGCCCGAGCCGAGGCGACGGAAGGCGTTGTTGAGTCGGCCGGCGACGGCGACCAGCTCGGCCGGCACGGCGGAATCGAGATCGGGACCACGAAAGCGCGCGGTGCGCTGGAAGCTGCCGTCTTTGTTGAGGACGATGCCTGAGCCGACCAGCGCCGCCCAGGGCAGGAAGTCCGCGAGCCGGCTGTTCTTGTTGCGATACTCGGCGAGGTTGATCATCGGCGCTCCCCCTTTCAGACCGTGAGGTGCGCGGGGATGCGCAGGTGGCGGCGGCCGACGTCGACGAAGAGCGGATCGCGCTTGGCCGCCCACACCGCCGCGAAATGGCCGATGGCCCAGATGGCGAGGCCGACCAGCCAGAGGCGCAGGCCGAGGCCGAGCGCGCCGGCCAGCGTGCCGTTCATGATGGCGATGGCGCGCGGAGCGCCGCCGAGCAGGATCGGCTCGGACAGCGCCCGGTGGACCGGCACGGTGAAGCCAGGCACGTCGTCGGCCACGAGCGCCATCAGACCAGCGCCCCGCCGCCGAACGAGAAGAACGACAGGAAGAAGCTCGACGCCGCAAAGGCGATCGACAGGCCGAACACGATCTGGATCAGACGGCGGAAGCCGCCGCTGGTGTCGCCGAAGGCCAGCGTCAGGCCGGTCGTGATGATGATGATGACCGCGATGATCTTGGCGACCGGACCTTCGATCGACTGCAGAATGGATTGCAGCGGCGCTTCCCACGGCATCGACGAGCCGGTGGCGTGGGCGGGCGCGGCCATCATCACGGAGAGCGTGGCGACGGACAGCGCCGTGACGAGGCGACGGCGCGTTTGGTGCAGGCGTTGGATCATGGGGTTTCTCCTTCGGGGCTGGCGGGGATGAGAGAGGTCGCGAGGCGGTCGCTCCCGGAGGCCGGGGCGAAGACGACGGGCGTGACGCGGTAGTCGCCGTCCGGGCCGAGGCCCTCGACACGGACGAGTTCGCAGAGCCGGCGCGCGGAGCCGCGGCCGGAGAGCACGGCGACGAGGTCGATCGTCTCGGCGATCAGCGCGCGCGGGACGGTGACGACGGCTTCCTGGATGAGCTGTTCCAAGCGCCGCAGCGCGCCGATGGCGCTGCCGGCGTGGATCGTGCCGACGCCGCCGGGATGGCCGGTGCCCCAGGCTTTGAGGAGGTCGAGCGCCTCGGCGCCGCGCACCTCGCCGACCGGGATGCGGTCGGGGCGCAGACGCAAGCTGGAGCGGACGAGATCCGACAGCGAGGCGACGCCATCCTTCGTCCGCATGGCGACGAGGTTGGGCGCGGCGCATTGCAGCTCGCGCGTATCCTCGATGATGACGACGCGATCGGCGGTCTTCGCCACCTCGGCCAACAGCGCGTTGGTGAGCGTCGTCTTGCCGGTCGAGGTGCCGCCGGCGACCAGGATGTTGGCGCGGGACGCGACGCCCGCGCGCAGCGCCTCAGCCTGGGCGGCGGACATGATCCCGGCGCCGACGTAATCGTCCAACGTGAAGACGGCGACGGCGGGCTTGCGGATGGCGAAAGCCGGGGCCGCCACCACGGGCGGCAAAAGGCCCTCGAACCGCTCCCCCGTTTCGGGCAGCTCGGCCGAGACGCGCGGGCTGCCGGCATGAACCTCGGCGCCGACATGGTGCGCGACCAGGCGCACGATGCGTTCGCCATCGGCTGGGGACAGATGTTCGCCGGTATCGGCCAGCCCTTCGGACAGCCGGTCGATCCAGATGCGCCCGTCGGGGTTCAGCATCACCTCGACGACGGAGGCGTCTTCCAGAAACCGGGCGATGGCGGGGCCAAGCGCGGTGCGCAGCATCCGCGCGCCACGCGCCAGGCCCTCTGAATTGTTCTGTGAAATCGCCATCCGATCCCCGATCCAGCCGGGGAGAGATCAGACGGTCCCCGGACGGGGATGATTAAAAGAGCCAGAAATCAGGCCGGCTCAACAAGGATTTGAGAGTGTAGTAGTGTAGCGTGCAAATACAGGAGAACGGCGGGATCGAGTATTTCCCTCGGATGCGATGGGCGTCTTTTATTCGGGATCGGCGAGCTTGCTGCGTCTTGAGTCGATGTCGCGCGACAGGTCTCTGAGGAAGCGATCCCCGGTCGCGAGTTTCCGTCCGAGTGTTTGGAGAAAGCCATCGAACCGTTCCATGCCCTTGGCCCGCGCCGACGCCTGCGCGCTGTCGGACAACGGCGGCGTGATGGTCAGCCAGAAGCGGATGAACAGCGACAGCGTCTCGCCGAGAATGGCGACGTCTTCGTCCATGCCGTCAATCTGGCGACCGATCCGGTCCATGCGGTGAGCGAAGACCGCCTCCAGTCGTTCCGAAGCGTCAGCCGAGAGGAAGGAGGCGACGGCGGCTTCGATGACGGCGGATTTGGAGACGCGGCGCCGGAGCGCCAGGGCCTCGACCTTGGTCAGAAGTTCCGGCTCGAAATAGACGTTCATGCGGGTCTTCATGGCCGGCCCCCTCACAACTCGACGCCATCGGCCGGGTCCATCGTCGCCTGCCGGGCGACGGATGTGACCTGAAGGCGAAGACTGCGGGCCTTGGCGGCGTCTATGTCCGGGTCGTCTTCAAGCAGGTCGAACTCTCCGATCACCGGGCGCTCGGGCGGCGCGATCTCCTCATGGTCCGGCAATTCCGGCTCGCGGCGGATGCCGGCGTTGGCCGGATCGGCGATCACGTCGGTTGCGCTTCTCGGCGTCGCGCCCGCGGATGTCGCCGGGATCGCTAACGCCGACCAATCGTCGGCGGGGGGCTTCGCCGACCCTTTCGTCCCTGCCGATTTCGGCGGCGGCAGGATGCGTTCGCAGAACCGCGCATCCTCGTAGTAGCGTGCCTTCTTCGCCCGCACCGGCGGCACGCCCGCGACCAGCAGCAATTCGTCGGTGGGCGGGAGCTGCATCACTTCGCCGGAGGTGAGCAGCGGCCTGGCCGTCTCCTGCCGCGACACCATCAGATGCCCGAGCCAAGGCGAAAGCCTGTGGCCGGCATAGTTGGTGGAATCGCGCATCTCGGTCGCGGTGCCGAGCGCGTCCGACACGCGCTTGGCGGTGCGCTCGTCGTTGGTGGCGAAGGCGACGCGCACATGGCAGTTGTCGAGCACGCTGTTGTTCGCACCATAAGCCTTTTCGATCTGGTTGAGGCTCTGCGCGATCAGGAAGGATTTGATGCCGTAGCCCGCCATGAAGGCCAGGGCGGACTCGAAGAAATCGAGGCGGCCGAGCGCCGGAAACTCATCCAGCATCAACAGCAGCCGATGGCGATTGGCCGAAGTCTTCAGGTCTTCGGTCAACCGCCGCCCGACCTGATTGAGCAGCAGGCGGATCAGCGGTTTGGTGCGGTTGATGTCGCTGGGCGGCACGACGAGATAGAGGCTGACGGGTTTGTCTCCCGCAACGAGATCGGCGATGCGCCAGTCGCAGCGCGACGTCACCTTCGCCACGACGGGATCGCGGTAGAGACCGAGGAAGGACATGGCGGTGGAGAGCACGCCCGATCGCTCATTTTCTGATTTGTTGAGCAGCTCGCGCGCCGACGAGGCGATGACGGGATGAACGCCGGCTTCGCGTAGATGCGGCGTGTTCATCATGGCGCGCAGCGTCGCTTCGACGGGGCGCTTCGGGTCGGAGAGAAAATTGGCGACGCCGGCGAGCGTTTTGTCGGGCTCGGCGTAGAGAACATGCAGGATCGCGCCGACCAGCAACGAATGGCTGGTCTTTTCCCAATGGTTGCGCTTGTCGAGCGCGCCTTCGGGATCGACGAGAATGTCGGCGATGTTCTGCACGTCGCGGACTTCCTTGTCGCCGCGCCGGACTTCCAGCAGCGGATTGTAGGCCGACGACGCCGGATCGGTCGGATCAAAGAGCAGCACGCGGCCATGCCGGGACCGGAAACCGGCGGTCAGGCCCCAATTCTCGCCCTTGATGTCGTGGATGATCGTGCTGCCCGGCCAGGTCAGCAGCGTCGGCACGACGAGACCGACGCCCTTGCCCGATCTGGTCGGCGCGAAACACAAGACATGCTCAGGGCCGTCGTGTCGGAGATAGTCGCGGCCGTAGCGGCCGAGGATCACGCCGTCCGCACCGAGCAATCCGGCGGCCCTGATCTCATCCGGCACGGCCCAGCGCGCCGAGCCATAGGTGACAATATTCTTGGCGTCTCGCGCCCGGATCACCGAGAGGGTGATGGCGACGGCGATCGAGATGAACCCGCCCGACACCGTGATATAGGCGCCTTCGATGAAGATCGACGGCGCATAGGCGTCGTAGCAGTACCACCACCAGAAGAAGATCGGCGGGTAATAGACCGGCCAGCCCGCCAGCTCGAACCACGGCTGCCCGAGCTGCGCCTGAAAGCCGAGGCGCCACGCCGTCCATTCCGTCGCGCACCAGATGGCGGTGAGCACGATGGACAGGACGATGGCGACTTGTCCCCAAAGGACACGGCTTCCAGACATGAAGGCTCCGATCGGCAAAAGAGACGGAGCCGATCAGAGAATATCCGTTCTGACGAGAAGCAATAGAAAATCCGAGGCGTCGAGGTTTCGGATGCCATGGCTGACAAAACGGACGGTTCGTGTTGTGTCGTCGCACCTCGACTACCGTCTTCGCCGGACGCGCACGCTACCGGCGTCCGCGCGCCCTTGGGGGACCGCCCAGCCTGACAAGGTCGGGGATTCAGTCTAGCTGTCACGATGAATGAAGGTGGAGCCCCAGGTTGGCGAGCGACCAGCGACCCGACACGGATGATGGCGGCGCCTGGCTGCGCCGGCTTGACGGCGCGCAGGCTATTCGCGTGCGTAGCGTCATCCGCTATCTGGAGAACGGCGGCCAATTGATCGCCGTTCGCCTGGTCGAGGTCGCGGACGTTTTCTACAGCGTGTGGCTTCGGCTGGCCGACCGGCCCGGCGAGTTCCGCCTGAACCAGTTCCACGCCGACCAGCCCAAGACCTTTAAGGACGTGGCCCGAGCCATCGCCTTCCTGCGCAACGACTTCCGCTATTTCGGCGTAATCTGCGTCGCCACCGACCGGCGACAGGCCACGCCAGGGCGCAGTCTCGATCCCATGGCCTGACAACCGCGCCGCGGGCATCAAATCGCCAACCCCCTTTGTCGGCCCAACTGCCACGACACCGATCCGCCCTGCACGACGCCCATGACTTCGCGGCCAAGCTGGCGGTCGATGACCGGCCGCCAAGGGACCAGGGTGAACTCGTGGGACTTCTCGACGATGGCGAACTTGCCGCTCGATAGCTGGGCGGTTCCGGTGAAGGCGCCGGTCACGGTCTCGCCGTCAGCCGCCATACGGAACGGCAACGATTTCTTCGCCGCCAATTCCTCACCCGTGCGGGCGACTTCACGCTCCTGAAGCGTGGCGATCAGGTTGCGTCGATAGGTGGTGCGGCCGTCTGGTTGCCGGGCGGCGTCGCCTTGGTCGATGTGATGTTCGCGGCGACGTTCCATCGCCTCGCGCACCTGTTCGCCGAAGCCGGACGGCGATAGGTCGGAGTTGTCCGCGCTGAGCAGCCGCCGGTCTAGCCAGGTCGCACCGTCCGATCCCACCTGGCGTTCAAGGTCGAAGGTCGAGAGGATGCGAATGTTGGCGTGGCCGTTGCGCCCCGCGTCATGAGCGGCGGCCCGCGCCTCGAAGTCCGGGGGGATGCGCCACTGGTCGGCGTCGACGCGCTCCGCGATCCCGGCGCGGCGCAAGGACTCCAGCCGCCGGACGTGGGCATCCACGAAGCCCTCATAGTCGCCGTTCGGCACATGGCCGTCGAACCGCGCCTGCTCGAGATGGCGGCTCGGCCGATAGACGCCATTCTCGGCGATGCCGGCGATGGCGCGATCGGAGGGACGGCCAGCGCTGTCCGGCGGCCTGATCTCGACGACGCTGCCGATGTGGGCGCCTTCGACGCGGGCCGCGTCGAAGCCGGACACATGGTGCGTGCGACCGTCGATCCCATCGACCACCAACGTCAGGCTGTCGCCCAGCTCGTCGGAAAGATGTTTGTCGATGACGCGGCCGACGATGGGCGTCGCCGGCGGGGCGTCGTGGATCACGAAGCTCATCGGGTCGCGCTCGGCGTTCTCGGCCCGCAGCGCCTGCTGCATGGTGCGGATGATGTCGCCGCGCTCGCCCATCTCGCGCAGGGTCGGTTCCAGCCGGTCGCTCAATTCCCAGACGCCGGGCGCATGTTCGGCGGCGAGCCCCATGTCGCCGAGCTTGCCGAGACGGCGCAGGCGTAGCGTCCGGTCGGATTGGCCGTGCAGGTCGTCAGGTTCGTGGCGCAGGTCGATGATGCGGTCCTCGGCCTCGGCGATCATCGCGCGGTCGATGCGGGTGAGCCGGTCCTGGTCGATTTCGGCCATGAGCTTGCGGCGTTGCTCGATCTCGGTGACGGGTCCGAGTTCGAGCGTCGCCAGTTCGCTCGCCCGCTCACGGACGCCATTGGCGAGATAGTCGCCATTGATGACGAGATCCTCGCCCAAGGCGTCGCGGCCGTTGACGATGACATGGACGTGGGGGTGGCCGGTGTTGTGGTGATTGACGGCGACCCAATCGAGCTTCGTGCCGAGGTCGGTTTCGACCTGGGCCATCAGATCACGGGTGTAGCCGGTCAGGTCGGCGAGGTCGGCGGCGTCTTCCGGCGAGACGATGAATCGGAACTGATGGCGATCGT
Organism: Rhodoblastus sp.; assembly: GCF_041915505.1. Lineage (GTDB taxonomy): Bacteria > Pseudomonadota > Alphaproteobacteria > Rhizobiales > Beijerinckiaceae > Rhodoblastus. The sequence continues at coordinate 10,935 of NZ_JAYSBG010000001.1, forward strand.
CCTGGCCGCGATCGAGGAAGGCGTCGCCATCGGCGCGATCCTCCGTCGCCGAATAGATCAGGCCGCGCTCGCCGTCGCGGGCCGTGCCGTCGCGCTGGATGTAGCGCAGATGGGCGGCGGCCTTGCCGCTGCGGCCGGCGGCGCGCACCGACCGGGATTTGACGACGACGCGGCGGGCGCCAGGCTGGCGATGGCTCCAGCCGTTCGACAGGTTGCGGGTGCGCACGAAGGATGCACCGCGCCCGCGCTGCACACCTCGGCCGGACGCGACGACGCTCCGACCATTCACCGACCGGCTGGGGCCGCCACCCTTGGCGGAGCGGCTTCGGCCCGTCCCGGCCTGCTGCTGGCGGGCGATCTTGCGAACCTTGCTGAGGAAGCTTTTGGCCTGGCCCGCTTTGGCGCCCTTGGAGCGGATGCGGCCTGGCCTCGGCCGGAAGTGATCGTCGTCGTCGCTCACGGTCGCCGATCCGCCCAAAATCGCCGATTTCGGGCAGGAGTGCCGCGAAAAACGTGGAAAATGCTGGCTTTTTCTCCTCTCGCGGCACCATGCCGGTCTGGCGACGGTGCCGCCCAAAACAGTGTGCAGACAAGGGCTTGCCCTGCGGATCGGACCCATGGGGTGCCGTCCGCTTTAATCTTGCCCTCCCGCCTTCCTCCCTGTTCCGCCTCATCTGCCGATGGATGAGACTGTCGCCAGCCCCATTCCCTGCACACCGAAACCTCCTGCCGGGCGGACATGATCGCAGCCCTCATGGCTGCCGTCCCGTGCCCGCCCGCGCGACGAACAGACCGTCGGACTGCGGAACGATGGCAGAGACATCGCGCACGTCCGGCGCCGTGTCGGTGTCGCTGGAAGTGCGTTCGGCCGGCAAAGGACCGACGGCCGGTCCACGCTCCGACTGCGCGACGAACAGCGGCGCGCGCGTCCAGGCGAGCGGATCGGCGGCGGCGACCAGGACCGGCGCGGGGGCATCGCCATCGCCGAGCAACGACGCGACGCTGGCGACATAGGCGCGCGTTTCGGCCGGCAGAGGACGGCCCTTCAGCGAGTCCTCGTAGCGGCCTGGACCGGCGTTATAGGCCGCGATCCAGCCGGGCGAGCCGTAGCGGCCGTACAGCTCGCGGATATAGGCCGCGCCGGCGATGATGTTGTCGCGCAGATCGTAAGGATCGGCGCCGAGGCGATAGCGATCACGCAAACCCGCCCATGTCTCCGGCATGATCTGCATCAATCCCATCGCGCCCTTGGGCGAGACGGCGTGGGGATCGCCATTGCTTTCGGCCGTCATCACCGCGCGAATCCAGGCTGCGGGAAGCTCGAAGCGCTGCGCCGCCTTGGCGACGAGTTCGCCGAGGAGATCGCGGGTGGGGGATGGGGCGATGCTCGGCGGTTGCGCGAACGCCGGAACCGGCGGCGCGCAACCGACCGACAGGCCGATAAGGAGAAGAAGCGAGGCCCGCCGCATCGCGTCAGTCCTTCCGGTCACGCTTCTGCGGACGGCTCCAATGCAGCGACCAGGCGCTGCCCGCATCGTCGTCGCGGAACAGATTGGCGCGGATCGGACGCGGCAAGGCCGGATCGTCGATCAGCAAAGCGATGTATTCGCCGGCGCGCTCGCCGGTGCGTTTCCAGCCCGCGCCGATCTCCGGGCCGGCGTCGTCGCCATGATGGATGCGATAGTCCGGGGCGTTCTCCGTATCCGACGACGGAGCGGGGACGACGGTGACGTCCCGGTAGAGCGTGAGGGTATGGATGCGCCCGACAAAGCCGGACTGCTCGCGGGTGAAGGCGCCGATCTGCGACATGACTGTCTCCATGGCGGTGGGGTTGGAAAGCCGTCGGCGGGCACCGCTCCCGACGACGGAAAGCGGTCAGCGTGTCGCCGCGCGCCAGACGAAGCGGCCGTCGCCGTCCTCGTCGGTGTAGAGCGGCGTCGCCTTGCCGATGACGGCGCGCGCCGGAAGCGGGCCGAAATAGCGGCCGTCCAGGCTGTCGCGGACATCGGGGTTCATGAGGAAAACCTGCCCGTCGCCGATGCGCTGGCAGCCCTGCCAGACGGGCAGCGGACGGCCGAGCCGATCGCGGTCGAGCGCCTCGCCGAGCGGCACGGCGTCGACGGTCACGGTGTCGCCGGCGCGGCAGACCTGCTGGCCGGGAAGGCCCATGACGCGCTTCATCAGCGGCACGTTGCGGCCGATGTAGCCGCGCCCGACCATGAAGTCGGAAAGCGGCTTGTCCGGCATGGCGGCGACGAGATCGCCGATCGCCAGATGGCGCGGCGGTGCGAGGTCATAGAGGCCGATCGGCACGCTGGCGGAGGCGTTCCAGACGAGGCGCGGCGCGATGGGGATGAAGGCGGCGATGGCGATGGCCATCGTCAGGACGTAGGTCGTCATGACATAGCCGAAGCGGGTCATGGTGCGATCTCCCGCCGCTTGAGCCACGCCGCATGGCGCTCCGGCGTGTAGGCGCGCGGCTCATGCCCGGCGCCGATCCGGTTGCCGACGTGCCGCCAGTGATCGGGAGCCACGTCGCAGGCGTCGATGCCGAGGGCTTCCACGGCGTCGATGTGGCGAAGCACCTGTTCGACCTTGGGCCAGCCCTCGATCTTCAGCAGGATCTCGCCGCCGGGGCGCACGAAGGGGAGTGTCTGGTAGGCTTCGCCCGGCGCCGTGGCGCGCACGATGTCGATGCGCGAGATGATCGTGCCGAAGTCGTTGGCGGCCCAGCGCACGAAAGCGAAGAGGCTGCCTGGCCGGTAAGAGAGGACGCGGCGGCGGCGATCGAGCACCTGCTCATGGGCTTCGCGGCCGAACCTGATCCAGTTCTCGATCCGCTTCTCGAGATGGGTCAGCTCGACATGGGTGAGACGGTCGGCGAGCTGCGCGCGCGGCGTGGCGCCGTCCTGCGCGCGGGGAACCGCGGCGCTCGTCATGATGGGTCTCCTTCGGTGGTCGGGGGAAATTCGCGGGCGAGCAGCTCGCGCAGCATGTCGGCGACCGTGACGCCGCGACCGAAGGCGGCGATCTTGATCCGGCCGCGCAGCGCCGGCGTCACGTCGATGGTGAGCCGGGCGGTGAAGTCGCTGGCGTCGCCGTCGCGCGTCGGCGCGTCGGCCGCCTTGATCCAGCGGTCGGGATCGCCGGGCCGGGCGGCGAAGCCATTGCGGCGCGGACGCACGCTCATCGCGCCGCCTTCCCGATGCGGAGGGCGTCGATCGCATCCGCCAGCGCGGCGATCTCGCGCGCGGCGGGCGTGTCGTCGTCCAGCTCTGAGACGAGCCGGCCGGACTGCGCGGCGACCGCGAAGGCGACGCGCTGGCCGATGGCGGCGGCAAGGACGGGGGGATCGTGATCGGCCAATGTCTCGGCCGTCTCGCGGGCGAGCACGGTGCGCGCTGCGCAACGGTTGAGCACGAAGCGCGCGACCAGCTCGGGCCGGTAGATGCGCGCCTCGGCGAGGAGCGCCAGCATCTCGGCGGAGGCCCAGCCGTCGAACGGCGACGGCTGCACGGGGATCAGCACCAGGTCGGCCGCGAGCAGCGCCGAGCGCATGAGGCCGGCGACGCGCGGCGGGCCGTCGATCACGACGTGATCGACGTCGCGCGCCAGCTCGGGCGCTTCCCGGTGGAGCGTGTCGCGGGCCAGGCCGATGACGCCGAACAGCCGAGGGACGCCTTCCCGCACGCGCTGCTGCGACCAGTCGAGCGCCGAGCCTTGCGGGTCGGCATCGACCAGCGTGACGCGCTTTCCCCTCCCGGCCCATTCGCCGGCGAGATTGAGCGCCAGCGTCGTCTTGCCGACGCCGCCCTTCTGGTTGAGGAGCGCGACGATCATCGGCGGCCTCCCGGACGGGAGCTGAAGGGCCGTTGCGGGAGGGGGTGCGTGTCGGCGGCTTTGGTGCGCCGTTTGCCGGTGACGCTGAGCGCGTTCGTGGCTTGCCGGACGAGGTTTTCCACCTCGCTGGCGCGCTCTTCAAGGTTAGATTCTTCGTTAGACTCTAAGTTAAGGCTGAGGTTTTCGCTTTGCGTTCCGCGCGTTAAGGCGAGTTTCGGTTCCCGTTGGCACGAGAGGGCGGTTCCTGATGGCACGCGCCCTCGGGTTCCCGATGGCACGAAGCCGTCCACAGCTTTTCCACAGGCCGGCCTCGGCTCGAAGGCCAGCAGCGTGCGACCGCCGGCTTCGATCTCCAGGAACAGCGTGTAGCCGGGGAGCGGTTGGCGGCGGATGATGTCGCGCAGCTCGAAGGCGAAGCGCTTAAAGGGCGAGAGCGCGCCGGATTTCTGGTGGAGGTGGCGGAAGTCGAAGCGCCAGCCCTTGCGCTGACGGCCGCCATGCTTGCGGACGATCCGGTAGAGCCAGCGGTCGAGACCTCCGGTCAGGCCGAAATAGGCGCGGTCGATGGTCAGCACGAGCGCGTCGTCGAGGACGGCCTGGTAGAACCAGTCGGGCACGATCAGCTCGATCCCGTCGGGCTTGCCGTTGCGGTCGGTGCGCTCCTTCCACTCGTTGATCCAGGAGAAGCGATGCCGCCGGCCCTCGGCGGGTTGCCGGATCGAGGTGCAGATCGTCGTCGATTGCAGCCGATCGAGCGCGGCCTTGAGGCGCTGGTAGTCGCGCAGGGATGTCCCGCGGCCGATGAATTTTAGGATTTCATAGGGGGTGGCGACCATCAGGCGCGAGGTGCGCAGGCTCGCGTCGCGGGCCTCGACGATCTGGCTCGCCGCCCAGATCAGGATGTCGGCGTCCCAGATGGTCGCCATGCCATGATCGGGCACGGCCTCGACGCGGATCGACACGCCGGCGGCGTAGAAGTCGATCGGCGCGGTGCGGTGGGACTTGGAGAGAGAGAAGAAGGGATAGGCCATGAGATCCTGCGCGTCTCGGGCGGCGAACTCGCCGGGGAGCGCCCGGAACAGGTCGAGCTGTCCGCGCTCCGATAGGTGCTGTTGCCGCGCCGCCATTCGGGGGGTCGCCGGCGATCAGCGCGGGTGTCGGCTGGCGCGGGCCGGCGGCGCGGGCGTGTGACGCTTGGCGGGAAGGATCGAGCCGCGCGGATCGGAGGTCGAGGTGACGGCGCCGCGCGCGGCCCAGGCTTCGAGATCGTCGACGGCATAGACGACGCGACCGCCGAGCTTGCGATAGGCTGGGCCGGTGCCGTAGGTCCGGTGCTTTTCGAGGGTGCGCGAGGAAAGGCTGAGGAACTCGGCGGCTTCCTTGGTGCGCAGGAAGCGCGGCGGGAGAACGGCGAGGTCGGGTCGCATGGATGGGGCCTCCGTGAGCTTCGTGAAGGCCGCTGGCGATGAGCGGCGGACGAAGGCCACGATGGCGAAGCAGGACCGGCGAGATGCAGGGCGAAGTCAGGGGGGCCTAAAATCGCCCACCGGCTATGGCGTCGGCGCGATCAGCCTGGCCGGCGATGTCGCAGCAAAGCGCGATAGCCGCCGGCGATCATGGCGCGCGCATCCCGCAGCAGGGTTTTGATGGCGTGGCGGGCGGAAGCGTCCTGCCACGCCTGGCGATCGAGCTGGGCGATGTGGAAGACGACCTGCGCGATCTCGCGCTGCGTCGCGCCATCACGATAGCCGTCGAAGCATTGCAGCATCCTGCGCAATCGCAGGCGCTGTTGCGCGGTCAGCCGTGTGTCGGGCGGGATGGTCCGGCCGTGAAGGGCCGCCAGCAGGCGATAAAGGGATTCGAGCCGGTCGAATCCCTCGCGGTTCAGGGGAATGACTGCGGCGAGGGGCTTGCCGATCGACGCGGCCGTCTCGACGACGAGCTGGAGGCGCTGGCCGTCGCCGAGGTCGTAGAGGAGGACGTCTTCGTCATCGTCTGCGATGCGGTAGGCGACGTCGAAGGCCGGTCGCGGATCGCCGTCCGTGACGAGACGCCTGGGAGCCGGCCGCAGGAAGACGGCGCTCGTATCGTCCTCGGGCAGCCAGACGATGCGGGCTTCAGATGGAGGCGCCAGCGGGTCCACGGGGAAATCGCAACCCCCATCGCCGCCGGATCTTGTCGGTCAGGGTCTGGAGGTCGGCCTTCGCCTCGCTCAATTCCTGGTAGTCTTCGTCATAGGCATCGTTGCGTCGGAGCCACTCCCAGGCGAGATCGGACGCGCTCATCTCGGCGACATGCTCATAGGCGTCGGACGAACGCCATCCCGCTGCACTCGGTGTCATTACGATCCTCCCTCGGCATTTTTTCGCACTTGTGGGGGAATCAGGATTCCTGACGAGGCCGCCCGGCGGAACCTAGGCCATGGGCAAAGAGCGATGCCCAATCGGCATCGCGGCGGTCAATGTCGAGGACGAGTCAACTCACGGTAGCCCTGTTCCGTCATCCAGCGCGCCCGCGCCAGATGCGAGTCGTGAACATGACGGCAGCGCTGCGGATCGTGCGCGGGATCAAGGCCGAAAATGACCTGGACGGCCTCCTGCCAGTCGGCGCCGTCGCGGGCCGAGTCGAGCAAACGCAAATAGAGCGTCATGTGCTCACGGTCATAGGCCGTGAGCGACGGGCTGATCGGCGGCTCGTCGAGAAATGCGGGCGTTTGCTGTCCCATAGGGCGACTATAATCGCTCGACGGAGTTCCGTTAACAGCAACGCTGGGAAATTCTCTTGCGGCGCCGGCGGCGGCGGGCGCTCAACGCTTCGGCGGCGGATCGTTCCGGTCGTGAAGCAACAGCACGCCTTGCCCCTTGTCGGTCGACAGCAGGACGATCCCCGCGGCTTCCAGCGCCCTGCGAACGAGATCGCGCGTAGACTCGTACACCTCCAGATCGTTCTCGGATTCGAGACGCTTGAGGGCGGTCAGTGATGTGCGGGCCTGGTCAGCGAGCGTCTCCTGTGTCCATCCCAGCAACGCGCGTGCGGCCCGTGATTGTCGGGCGGTGATCATGAACGATCACCTCCCATCGGCCACTAAGCCCCTGCCAGAACTACGGCTATTTTAGTCGTTCTTGGCGCCGCGGGATGGCCGGACGACGGGGCGCTCGTCCGCTCTGGTCTTCGGCGGCGTCGCCGATTCGGGCGCGGGCAAGACAAAGGCCCCGGCCTGTCCGGCCGGGGCCTTGCTCGGTGGGTCAGTCCGCCCGGCGGGTCGGGCGGGACCAGATCAGCGAGTAGCCGTCGCTGTCCTCGTCGTCGAAGAGGTTGGCGTAGATGGGGGCGTTGAAGCTCGGATCGTCGAGCTTGAGGCCCAGGTAGTCGCGGCCCTCGTTGGAGCGCTTGGACCAGGCTGCGCCGATCTCGACGCGGCCGACCAGAACCCGGTGGCTGGGGGCGTTTTCGCCGGTGGCGCGCTGGTCGGGGACGATGCGCACGCCCTTGGCCTGGACGCTGAGGGTGACGATTTCGCCGGTGAACTCGTTCGAGCCGGTCTTCTTGAAGGTGCCGATGGTCGCCATTGTAAGTCTCCATTTCCGTTTTCGAGCCCGCACCATTGCGGCCTCGATGGCGATCGACAGGCCGGAGGCGACCGACGGCGCACCCCGCAGGGGCCTGACAGCTAAGGAGGACTTTCTTGTTTCGCGAGGAATGGCGGCGCAGCCGGCAGGGGAAGAAAGTTTGACGCGGCTGTTGCGCCATAGGCGGTCGAGGCGCAGCCGACTTTCGGCCAGATCAAGCCATTTGAAGAGGCCGTTTGGAGCGGTCTGAAGACGGGAGAAACGGAGACGATGGCGGCCCTTCTGCGACCGGCAGGCAGACGCGATCGGTTCTCACCGGCTTCGTCACTCCTCTCTCGGACAGGACAGCTTGCGCTTCTCTCGGACAGGACAGCTTGCGCTATTTCGTCCCCCCGCGCCGTCGACGAAAACGCCCCCAGCGTCGTGCTGACCAGCCTCACGCTGAACGGCGTTATGGCTCGACGCTCCGATGAGGACAGCCGCGCTCCTGGCCTCTGCTTGATCCGGGTATCACCGCCGTCTCCATCCCAACGGAATGACGACAAGGGGGATCGGCATTGCGGTTCTGGTCCCGCCCCAACCGCCGGGATGGTGATGATGCTAGGCCCGAGCAAGGCTCTGGCTGGATGGGCTGGTGGCCGCCATGCCCGCGACCCGCATGAACGCGGTGACGCCGACTGCAACCGCGCCGATGACGGAGAAGACGACCTGCCAGGTCTCTGACGGCATGGTGTGCTTCACGATGCCATGCGTGGCGTGATAGCCGGCGATGACGGCGGGCGCGACGAAGACGAGCGCAATCAGAAGCTTCGCCCAAAGCGGGCGCACGACCATGAGCAGGAGCTGCCCGATACCGAGGGTCAGTCCTGCGCCGATGACGCCGATCACGATCGCCCCGAGCCAGCCCGCGCCGGTGTGATAGGCCCAGGCGCCGACCGTGACGCCGGCGAAGAAGGGCAGCGCGAAAACGGCGAGCGTGAACAGAAGCCAGCAGAAGAAGCCGATGGCCGCGATGGAAAGGACGATGCCGAGAAAGATCATGGTGGTTCCTCCGAAAGAACGATTCTGACGGTCGCGCCTTCCACCACCACCACGGCGCGTCGGGGATCATAGCAAAACATCGACGCCCGTGGGAGCCGAAACCGATGAGGTTTCAGTCCCGCAGGCGAGGATCTTCGCCCCGTCATGGAACGAAGGGGTCTATCTCGCGGACGATCTGCGAGAGGTCGCCGTCATATTCGCTGGAGGGCGTGACAGAGAGCGTGCCGTCGCCGGCGCGGAAGATGACGATGACGGCCATCAGGGTGGTGGCGAGGCTGAAGGCGAAGGCGTGTGCGGTTTCGAGGGACATCGACCCGGCTCCTGTTTCGAGCGGAGGTCCATCCCCCGCTGACAGGCGCCCGATGTGTTCGGCCGAGGGCCGCAATCACCGCGAGAGGCGCAAGCCGGGAGCGGCGGCACGCGCATGCGTAGTCCGACCCTTTACGGGTTGATGGCGTCAGGTCCTCGGGCCGGACCAAGGATCAGCGCATTTGAAGCGGGGGGAGATCCGCGGCAGGGGCCGGGGCGCAAGCCGTTCGAGGTTCGCTCCGCCTGGGGCGTCGCCCTCGCTCAGATGACCGTGGCCCAGGGGTCGATGACCTCAAGGCCGGCGGCATGAAACGCGCTGGGGTCTCGGGTCGCGACGGCAAAGCCCTTGGAGGCGGCGATGGCCGCGATGTAGCCGTCAGGTGTCGGGAATCCCTTCCCCGATGCGCGAGCGGAAGCGCCGAGATCGGCATAGTGCCGGGCGGCATCGAGATCGAAGGGCAGGATGCGCCCCTCGAACAGGCCGATCCAGACATCGAGAGCCTCCGCGAGCCCCTGCTTGCGCTTGCCGTCGGGCATGGTGCGGATGCCGAACATGGCTTCCGCGATCGTGACGCTCGAAAGATAGAGCGTCTCGGCGGCCTGCTCGTCGAGCCAGCGTTGGACCATTTGGCTCGGAGCCGGCTTCATCGTCTCCGACACGACATTGGTGTCGAGCAGGATCATTCGAAGCTCATGGGCTCGGCGGGCGTGCGATCGAAGGTCCGTTCGAGCGCCTCGACGTCCTCATTGGTGAGGCCGATGCGGCGGCTGGCCTCGGCGAGCGCCGTGCCAAGCCGCAGCCGGGTTGCGGGCCGAACAGCCGTTTCGAGAATGTCGCGCATCTCGGCCTCGGCGCTACGGCCGTGCTGCGCCGCCCGGACCTTCAGGGCGCGGTGCGTCTCCTCGGACAGGTTGCGAATGGTGACGGCAGGCATGATAGCGCCTCCTGGGAAACTGATAGTGTTGATAGCAGTATAGTGAAATTGCCATCATTTTCAAGATGGCGGGGTATGGGCGGCGCTCACGCGCCGCCCGATCCGAACCGATAGACCGGGATGCCGAGCTTGCGGGCCTTGTCGGCCAGGTTGTCCTGGATGCCGGTGCCGGGGAAGACGAGGACGCCGATCGGCATGATCGCCAGCATGGCGTCGTTGCGCTTGAACGGCGCGGCCTTGGCGTGCTTCGTCCAGTCGGGCTTGAAGGCGATCTGCGGCACCTTGCGGGTTTCCGCCCAGCGCGCGGCGATCTTTTCGGCGCCCTTGGGGGAGCCGCCGTGCATCAGCACCATGTCGGGGTGCTTGGCGTGAACCTGGTCGAGCTTGGCCCAGATCAGCTTGTGGTCGGCGGTGTCGCCGCCGGAGAAGGCGATCTTCGGCCCTGCGGGCACGAGCACCGCGGCTTCGCTGCGGCGCTTGGCGGCGATGAAGTCGCGGCTGTCGATCATCGCGGCGGTGAGGTGGCGGTGGCTGACGCGCGATCCCGTGCGCTGGGACCAGGGTGAGCCGGTGGCGTGAAGGTAGTGGTCGGCGGCGCTGTCGCGGAAGACTTCCAGGCTGTCGCGCCGTTCGATCAGCGATCGCCCATGCTCGATCAGGCGTTCGAGCTGGACGGATTTGACCTCGGAGCCATCCTGTTCACGCTGGAGGCGCTTTTGCTCCTGCTCGTTGTCGTCCAGCTTGCGGTCGGCCCGCTCGACGGCGCGATGGAACATATTGACGGTGGACCAGAGGAGATCGTCGAGGTCGGGATCGAGGCTGGTGTCGGCCACGGTGGAGATCAGGGCGTCGAAGATGTCGGCGACGGCGCTTTCGATGATGCGGTCTTCCGGCACGGGGCGAGGATCGGCTTCGTCTTCGGAGGGGCGGTAGCCGTAGAGCTGAAGCTCCTGCACGACATGGTCGGTCGGCGATGCGCTGTGTTCGGGTTCGTAGTCGTCATGTTCGCTCATGGGATGCTCCGTCGGTTGGACCGCGACCGTCGCGGCCTTCATGGCGACGAAGCCCACGGGCGGGGCGGGTCGGCAGGCCGAGCGAAGCGAGGGCCTCGATGGCTAAGGCCGGCTATTTTGTCTCGCGATGGAAAGCGGCCCGAAGGGACGCGCCGGAAAATAGTCGGCCGCCGCCATTGCCGGCCCGGCCCGGTTGTGGGCCGATCGCCCTCTCGAAGGCCGAGGTGCGGTCCTCTTCCGAGGGCTGAACGCATCCGAGCGGGCGCGATGACGGCGACCCCGGCGCACCTTGCCGGCGACTATGCCGTCAGGACCGTGAAGCGGGCGACGTCCTGCGGCGCGAGCTGCACCCGCAGATTGGCGCGGATCGCATCAAGGCCAAGGCGCCGGAGATCCTCGTTGAAGTCCTCCAGCATCGGCGAGAGCACGATGGCCTCGATCCCCTCCGCGTTCGCCCGTTCGACAAGGCTGTTGCGTGCGCCGTCGCCCGCCGGGTCGTTGTCGCGGACGATATAGAGTCGGCGCAGCGTCTCGGGGAACAGGATGGCGGCGAGATGGGCGGCGGAGAGCGCCGCCGCCATCGCCATGTGCGGTATCGCCTGACGCGCCGACAGGACGCTTTCGATACCTTCGCCCGCCGCCATCACCTCGCCGGCGATCCCGAAGCGGACGGCGTGACCCAGCAGGTCGCCCATCGCCTTGCGCTGCGTTTCGATCGGCGCCTTGTCGGAGCCGTCAGGGGCGAGCCAGGTCCGATGCGCGCCGGTGATCGCGCCCTTCAGATCGGTGACGGCGGCGATCATCGCCGGCCAGGTCTCGGTCGGGCCATGATCGTCGGGCCGGTAATAGCAGCGGGGATGGAAGCGGAGGTTTCCGGTTCCGTGCAAAGCCGTAATGCCGCGATTGCGGAGATACGCTTCTACGAGCGTGCCGCCGATCGGCTGCGACATGGCGAACAACCGCCTTGCCGCCTCGGCCGATCCCGACGGGGCTGGCGTGCTCGGTCGCTTCTTCGTCGCCGGCGGAGGTTCGGGACGCGGCAGGCTGAGAAAGCTGCGGGCTTCCCGGGCGACATCGGCGAAGTCGACGAGGCCGCAGCTCTCCCGGATCACGTCGAGCAGATCGCCATGCTCGCCGGTGGCGGCGTCGGTCCATTTGCCCGCTGCTCCCTTCGCCGTCTCCTTGAGCCGCACGAACATCGAGCGGCCGGGCGTGTTGCGCACGTCGCCGACCTGCCAGTAATTGCCCTGGCGACGGCCGGCGTCGAGATAATGGCGGCATACCGCCTCGGCCTCCCGGCCGAGACGGGTCGCCAGATCGGAGGCGTCGAGACGAGTCATCACGCCGCCTCGCGTTCGCCGATGCGCTGGACCGGATAGCGGCCCAGCACACGCTCCAGCACGCCCACGCCGCCGGCGTCCGTCGGCACGAACATCCTGAGCTTCCACGAAATGATCTCGTGGAAGAGGCCGTAGGCGGTGAGCCGTTCGCGCATCGTGTCGGTGAAGCCCGACAGCTCGATGCGCTCGGCGCCCATGACGCGGACGCGGCGAAGCTGAAGCCCTTCGGCGAGGTCGAGGATGGTGCGGCCATCCATCAGCGCCGTGAAGGCGTCGGCGGGCGCGAGCGTGGCCGTGTCGGTCGCGGTGGCGTTGGCCGCCCAGGCGGGAGAGACTTTGCGGCCGACGATCCTTTCACCCTCGTCGGTCTGGAGCCGATAGACGCGGGTCGACTCGTCCGGCAGCCGCTTCCAGATCGGCAGCAGCAGGCCCGTGACGATATGGATGGTGCTGTCGGAGAACTCCGGCACCGCGGCGACCTCGGCGGCCCAGGCGGCGGCGAAGGCGTCGCGGTCGGCCTCGGTCCAATGGGTTTCGCCCATCATCTTCACCGGGACGGTGTGCGATTCCATCGGCCGGACCAGCCGGACACGGCGTTCGATCTCGCCGTCGTCCAGCATGATGGAGGGAGCCTGGATCTGGACGGCGGCGCGGCCCGACCGCTCGTTGGCCAAGAGCCTGGCGCCGGGTTCGCCGAGATAGGCGAGCGCGTCGTCCAGCATCACCGGGCGGTTGCGGGTCCGCTGGGCGATGGTGAGCAACCGGGTCTCGGCCCCCGTGCCCGGATGGGTGTAGATGGTCTGGCGGCCGGTGACGCTGAAGCCCTCGGCGGTCAGCGTCTCCAGCCCGACGTCGTAGATGCCGGCCGCGATGGCGCCCTCGATCTTGGCGGTGAGGAGCTGCTCGAAGGCGGTGAACAGGACGCCCTGAAGCTCGATGGTCAGGGCCAGCAGCCGGTTGAGGAAGGTGGTGATGGGCGGCAGCTCGTCCTTGACGCCGTTCGTGTCCATCAGCTTCAGGCCGGTCGACGCCTCGAAGCGGGCGAGCGAGCAGCCCTCGACCTTACCGCGGACGATCAGCAGATAGAGCTGGCGCAGCGCATCGCGGGCATAGGCGCTTTCCAGATTGTCCTCGGGGCGGAACAGGCCCTGGCCGCCGGTCTGGCGCTGGCCGCGGGTGATGGCGCCCAGCGTGTCGAGGCGCCGCGCGATCGTGGAGAGGAAGCGCTTCTCGGCCTTCACATCCGTGGCGATGGGCCGAAACAGCGGCGGCTGCGCCTGGTTGGTGCGGTGGGTGCGGCCAAGCCCCTGAATGGCGGCGTCGGCCTTCCAGCCGGGTTCGAGCAGATAGTGGACACGCAGGCGCGTGTTCCGCGCCGAAAGCTCGGCGTGATAGCTGCGGCCGGTGCCGCCGGCGTCCGAGAAGATCAGGATGCGCTTCTGGTCATCCATGAATCCTTGGGTCTCGGCGAGATTGGCGGCGGCGGCGCGGTTCTCGACGACGAGGCGGTCCTTCTTGCGGACGATGCGCCGCGAGCGGCCCGTCACCTCGGCCACCAGGTCCGTGCCGAAATGCTGGACGATCTGGTCGAGCGCGCCGGGAACCGGCGGCAGGCTGGCGAGCTGCGCGATCAGCTCGTCGCGGCGCGCCACGGCCTCGCGGCTTTCGACGGGCTGGCCGTCGCGATAGACCGGCCGCGACGACAGATTGCCCTCGCTGTCGGTGAACGGCTCGTAGAGCTGCACCGGGAAGGAATGGGCGAGGTAATCGAGAACATATTCCCTCGGCGTGATGTCGACGCGAACGTCGTTCCATTCCTCGGTCGGCAGGTCGGCCAGCCGGCGTTCCATCAGCGCCTCGCCGGTCGAGACGATCTGGATGACAGCGGCATGGCCGGCTTCCAGATCGGCGGTGATCGAGCGGATCAGCGTCGGGGTTTTCATCGACGTCAAAAGGTGGCCGAAGAAGCGCTGCTTGGCGCTCTCGAAGGCCGAGCGGGCGGCGGACTTGGCTTGCCGGTTCAGCGTGCCGGAAGCGCCGGTGATGTTGGCCGCCTCCATCGCCGCATCCAGATGGTTGTGGATGATGGCGAAGGCCCCGGCATAGGCGTCGTAGATGCGGGTCTGTTCGGGCGTCAGCGCGTGCTCGACCAGCTCATATTCCACCCCGTCGAAGGACAATGACCGGGCGGTGTAGAGGCCGAGCGCGCGCAGGTCGCGGGCCAGAACCTCCATCGCCGCGACGCCGCCGGCCTCGATCGCCTCGACGAACTCGGCCCGGGTCGAGAACGGAAAGTCCTCGCCGCCCCACAGTCCGAGCCGCTGGGCGTAGGCGAGATTGTGGACCGTGGTGGCGCCGGTCGCCGAGACATAGACGACGCGGGCGTTCGGCAAGGCGTGCTGGAGACGCAGGCCGGCGCGACCCTGTTGCGAGGCGGCGACGTCGCCCCGTTCTCCTTTGCCGCCGCCGGCGTTCTGCATCGCGTGCGCCTCGTCGAAAATGAGGACTCCATCGAAGTCGGAGCCCAACCATTCGACGATCTGCCGGACGCGCGAAACCTTCTCGCCCCGGTCGTCGGAGCGTAGCGTGGCATAGGTCGTAAACAGGACGCCTTCGGGCAGCGTGACCGGCCGCCCTTGCGGGAAGCGCGACAGCGGCGTGACCAGCAGGCGCTCCATGCCGAGCGCCGACCAGTCGCGCTGGGCGTCCTCGATCAGCTTGTCGGACTTGCTGATCCACACCGCCTTGCGGCGACCCTGGAGCCAGTTGTCGAGAATGATCGCGGCGGACTGGCGGCCTTTGCCGACGCCGGTGCCGTCGCCGATCATGAAGCCGCGCCGGAAGCGCACGGCGTTCGCGGCGTCCTCGCGCGCGGCGGTGACGACATCGAAGGTGGCGTCCACCGTCCACGATCCGGCGAGATGATCGGCGTGCGCCTCGCCGGCATAGATGACGGTCTCGAGCTGGGCGTCGGACAGGAGGTCGTGGATGTTGACGGGAAGGCGCGGCCGATAGCTCGGCTTGGGCGGCGCGACCGAAGCCATCGCGGCCGACTGGACCAGCCGTGTCGGATGGGCCTGAGCGTCCACGATACGGATCGCCTGCAATCCGTATTCTTCATAGATGCCATCGGACAGGCGCCCGCCTTCGCCGGCCAGCCCGTCCAGGGTCTCATAGGCGAGCGGCAGGCCCTCCGGTTCGGCCATCGGCGCGGTCGCCGGGACGGCCTTGGCGGCGCGATTGATATAGCCGCGCACACTGCGAGGGGCGGAAGGCGCGACAGCCGGGACCGTGACGGAGGGATCGACGGCGAGCCGTTTCGGCAGGTGATCGTCGAGCCAGCCCAGCAGCGTGGCGGTGTCCGGGGCGACGCCGGGCGGGACCGGGAACATGGCCGGATCGTCGGCGGGCCGCTTGTCGATGACGGTCAGGCGCGTCGGGAACGTCGTGCCGTGCCTGGCATAGACCGAGCCGTCGATGGCGGCGGAGAAGACGATGCGCCCGCGCTCCTGCAAGCGGATGAAGGCGTCCCGCCACATGGGATTGTCGGGCGCGAAGCTGGCGCCGGTGATCGTCACGAGGCGGCCGCCGGGAGCGAGACGCGCCAGCGCCGAGGCGATGTGGCGCCAGGCGGTGTCCGCCACGCGGCCCTCGACATTGGCCATCGCGGAGAAGGGCGGATTCATCAGCACGACGCTGGGCGTGACGGCGGGATCGAGATGATCGTCGATCTGCGCCGCGTCGAAGCGGGTGACGGAAATAGCGGGAAATAGAAGCGACAGCAGGTTGGCGCGGGTGTCGGCCAGCTCGTTGAGGACGAGCGAGCCGCTGGCGATCTCGGCGAGGATCGCCAAAAGGCCGGTGCCCGCCGACGGTTCCAGCACACGGTCGGCCGGGGTGATGGCGGCGGCGTGGGCCGCGACCAGGCCGAGCGGGACCGGCGTCGAGAATTGCTGGAAGGTCTGGCTCTCCGCCGACCGCCGCGTATGCGTCGGCAAGAGGCTGGCGATTTTCGACAGCGCGGAAAGTCGGGAAGCCGGCGACCCGGCTTTGCGGAAAAGCGCACGTCCGTATTTGCGGAGAAACAGGACGGTCGCGGCCTCGCAGGCGTCATAGGCCGTCTTCCAGTCCCAGGCGCCAGCGGCGTCGGACGCGCCGAAGGCGGTCTCCATCGCCGCGCGCAGGGTCGCGGCGTCGACGCGCTCGCCGCGTTCGAGACGGGGCAGGAGCAGGCCGGCGGCCGAGAAGATGGCGGCGGAGGGTTCGGGACTGGGGCCGAGCGGAAGCGGCGCGGCGGCGGACGCCGCCGCGGATGCGGAAGTCATGGTCATGGTGGGAACCTCGAAGAGAGCGGGAATGGGCGAGCCCGCGCGGCGCTCTCTCTCGACCGCATCGGCTCAAACCCGTCCCGGCCGCCCTCTCACTCTCAAGACGCCGACATGGAAAAAGCGCCCGACCGTGAGGCGGGGC
This sequence comes from Rhodoblastus sp., assembly GCF_041915505.1. Lineage (GTDB taxonomy): Bacteria > Pseudomonadota > Alphaproteobacteria > Rhizobiales > Beijerinckiaceae > Rhodoblastus. Next base: position 27,452 of record NZ_JAYSBG010000001.1, read on the forward strand.
GCTTTTCGAGGATCAGGTCCAGAGCCCGTCCGCGATCTCGCCGGCGACGAGCGTGCGGGCCTTGCGGATCAGGTCATCGCCGCAGGTGTCGACGTGGCCGAAGAACCTGGCGCGGGCGCCGTTCGCGGTCCAATCGGCATAGGTGCAATATTCCCGCACATCGGATCGGAACGCCCGCATGTCGCTGGCCCAATGGGGCTTGGGCTCGATGACGACGGTGACGCCGCCTCTGGTCTCCGGCCAGGGCAGGGATCGTTCCTGCGGCGGATGCTGGCGATCCGCCGCGAAGATGGCGTCGATGTCGATCATGGCGCCTCTCCCGTCTCGGGCCGCACAAAGCCTTCGGGATCGTCGGGATCGGGCGGCAGATAGGCGTCGTAGGGATTGCCGTCGGCGAGATGGCCGAAGGGCGTGAAGACGTAATCGCCATTGTCCCGCCCCACGGCGCAGATGACGTAGCGCGGGGCGCCCGTCACGGCGTCGAGGCACTCCATGAGGGCGAGGGCGCCGTCGCCCGCCGCGCGCAGCAGGGTCTGGAAATTGCTCCGGGCGTGAGAGGGGATGCTCATAGCGGTCCCCCTTCGCCGGCGATGGTCTCGGCGAGCCAGCCATCGGTGTAGATCCAGTCCACGGTCTCGCCGGTGGCGAGGTCGAGAACGTGCGCGCCGCCCCTGAAGGCGTTGACGCGCGGGCGCGAGCAGGTGTCGGCGTATTGGAAGCCCCAGCGCCCGGTGAGGCCGAATTCTGCGGCGCAGAGCTTCACGAACTGGATCAGGCGTTCGGGATCGCCGGTCTCCTCGTCGTGCATCCAGAGCTGGGCGCCGCCGTGCTCGGGCTCGATTGAAAGAAGGAAGCCCTCGGACGGCGGCTCCTCCGATGCGCCTTCCTCAGAGAGTTTGTTGTAGAGATCGAGCGCGCGGGCGGCGTTCTCGGGTGTGCCGACATTGAGTAGGCACGAGAAATGGGTGAAGTAGTTCGCCATGTCAGGCTCCTGAAACGAAAAAGCCCGGCGTGAGGCCGGGCTTGTGGTGGGGATGAAGGGGAAATGGGGTCAGTAGCCGAACTGCCAGGACGGCCACGGCTGGCCGTCATCGGCTGCGGCAGCAGCGTCCGTCAGGTAAGCCGCATCACCTTCGACGAAGCTCGGATCGCGCACCGGTGTTTCGTCAATCACGACGACGCGGCTGACCAAGCCGTCTTCGACCTCGACGTGAACGGGCACGAGATATTGGAAGACGACGCGGCGAGAAGTGGGCGCGTTCTCTTCGATCATGGAATGTCTCCTTGAAAAATGGGGGAGCGACTTGCGCCGCTCCCCACCTGTGCTCGTTATTCGGCCGCGATCGCCGCCAGCTCGTCGTCCTCGTCTTCGAGCGGAGTTTCCTCGTCGCCATCCTCAGTGAGGAAATCCGGCAGCGCCGCGTCGGCGGGCGTCTCCGCGGCCTGGCCGCCGTCGAGATCCGCCAGGCGCAGCGGTTCGGGCAGCCAGCTGGTGTCGGCCAGCAGGCGCTCGGCTTCCTTGGCCATGTCGCCCTTCTTCAGATGGTCGATGAGCTGGGCGGCCCGTTCGCCCGCGCCCTCCCGGACGGCTTCGAGGATGCGGGGCTTGGTGACGCGGCCGAGATAGTTGCCGACCGTCGGCTTCCAGCCCGCCGCCGCCATGTCGAGGCCGGTGGCGCGCGCCAGCCGGTCGGCCTGCGAGAGGCGGACATCCAGCCCATGCTGACTGACGCCCGATCCGTAAGGGTTCGGCCGCTCGAACAGCGCGTTCACGCCGAAGCTGACGCAATGGGCGAGCAGATCGAGGCGCGTGCCGGGGTCGAGACACGAGAGCCAGTCCCACAGCGCCTGGTCGTCTCCGGGGACATGATCGCCCCAGTGCTCGTGCCGCTCGGCGATCTCGCGCGCCGGCGCGCTGTCCTTCAGCTCCTCCGATTGCGCGGAGAAGAAGATATGACGGACGCTGGCCTCGAGGCAGCCGGTCGGTGCGGTGCGCCGGAAGGTGTCGCTGACCAGCTTGTGCAGCAGCATGGTCATGGCGACGTCGGGATGCACGGCGACCGCGTTGCGCAGCGCAAGCGTGCGATGCGCGGTCAGCTCGACGACGAGGCGCTCGGGCAGCGGCTTGACGCCATCGTCCTCGTCGTCTTCCGGCTCCGCGGCCTGGCCGCCGACGGTGACGACGGCGCGTTGAACGGCGGGCGCGGCCGAATGGCCGGCGCCGCCGTCCGTCTCCGGCGCATCGTCGCCTTCGGGCTCGGCCGGGCGTTCATCCTCGGGACGGACATAGCCGCGATCCACCGACAGCGAGCCGTCGGCGTCGAGGCTGACGAAGACGCCGGCGATGGCGATGTCGGCCGGATCGTAGATCGCCGGGCGCTGCTCGAAGGCGTCGAGCGCCTGCTCGATCTCGCCGAGACGCGCGTCGATCTCGTCCGGCAATTCGTCGGCTTCGGCATATTCGGCTTCGAGCCGGTCATACTCGTCGCGCAGCGCCTCGCGGGTCGCGCGTTCCTCCTCGGTCAGGTCGACCGTGGTCCCGACAAGCTCCCGAAGCCCGTGCTCATGGCCGTAGGGAAAGCTCAGGGCGGCCTCGACCCATTTCCAGCCTTCGTCCGCGATCTCGTCGGCGACGACCTTGAGCTTCTCGGCCACCAGGCGGTCGAGCAGGGCCGCGTCTTGCAGCCAGCCGCCATCGTCGGATTGGAACAGGTCGCGCAGCACGACGCCGCCGGCCGCTTCGTAGGCTTCGACGCCCACGAAGACAGCCCGTTTGTCGGACGCCCGCACCGTAGTCTCGGTCAGCATCCGGCGGATGTGATAGGGCTCCTTCTGCCAGCCGTCCTTGATCGTCGCCCAGACCTGTTCCTGGCGGGCATGGTCGGCGCTGACGGTGAAGGCCATGAGCTGTTCGAGCGTCATGCCGTCGTCGGCGTAGATCTCCAGCAAGGCCGGCGAGACGGAAGCCAGACGCAGGCGCTGCTTCACGACATTGACGCCGACGAAGAAGGCGGCGGCGATGGCCTCCTCGGTCATGCCCTTGTCGCGCATGGCCTGGAAGGCGCGGAACTGGTCGAGCGGGTGGAGCGGCGCGCGCTCCATGTTCTCGACCAGCGAGACCTCATCGACGAGGATGTCGCTGTTGGCGTCGCCGACGACGCAGGGCACGGGCGCGGTCTTGGCCAGGCGCTTCTTCTTCGCCAGCAATTCGAGCGCGCGATAGCGGCGGCCGCCGGCAGGCACCTCGAACATCCCGGTTTCGGCGCCATCGGCGTCGAGGACGGGACGGACATGCAGGCTCTGGATGAGGCCGCGCCGGGCGATGGACTCGGCCAGCTCCTCGATCGAGACGCCGGCCTTGACGCGCCGGACGTTGGCCTGGCTCAGCACCAGCTTGTTGAAGGGGATGTCGCGCGCCGACGACAGGGTGATCTTCTGAATGGCAGTCGCCATGTTCCTTACTCCGCGACGGGCGGCCGGGAGCCTCTCTCTCGACCTCCAACCCGTCACGAAGCGAAGCGCCGCCCTCTCACTCTCAAGAGGGCCGCGCCGAAGAGGCGGAAAGGCGTGAAGCCGGAAACCCGCGTCTCCGCCTTTCCGGTTTCAGGATCGTCACACCCCGCAGAGGCCCTCGCACTCGTTGGGCCAGAGATCGAGCTGGCCGCGATCGGCCTCGGTCGAAAGATCGACCTGGTTGAGCGGGACCGCGGAACGGTGGAGATAGACCTCACCACGAATCCCCCGGAACCCGGTGCGGATGGCGGCATCCACCAACACGGCGTCGGCCCAAGCCTCGGGATCGCGGTCGCGCATCCGCCGCCAATGATCGTCGGAATGGAACGGGCAACCGATGCAGGCGCTCTTGGGCGGCAGGGGGTAATCGTGCCGATCCAGCCAGCGCAGGCAGTCCTGGCGGGTCATGCCTTGCTCGACCAGTGGCCAGCGGTTGCGCTGCCATGGTTCGAATGACGGCTTCATGCGCAGCACCTCGTCGAGCGAGATCCCGATCCATTGCTCGGCGACGGGCGCCTTCGGCGAGCGCCGGCCGGCGATGCCGAGCAGCTCGCGGACCTTCCGGCGGATTGGCGCGATCTTGTAATCGCCGGTGCATTGACGGCGGATCATGCCGACCCCGACCCGTTCGGTCGGCACGATGCGGGAGCCGACGGCGACGAGATCGCCGTTCTCGTCCGCGTCATAGACGGGCAGTTCCGCGCCTGCCGGCGTCACGGTGCGGGTGAAGGCCGGGATCGAGGCCCACCGCTCGCCGCGCGCGCCGGCGAGAAGGTCGGCGCGCAGGTCTCCGGCCGAGACGACATGGACGGGGAACGGCAGGACGTTGGGCGATCGCAGCCAGGCGAGATGCTCATAGACCGCCTTCGGCTCCCAGCCGGTATCGGCGAAGATCGCGCAATCCGGCATGGGGCCGACTTCGCCGTGCGCGGCCATCAGGGCGAGCGTGGTGGACTGGACGCCGGCGCCCAGGCTGAGGACACGCAGGCGGATGGACGCCTGCTGTTCGGCGGACGGCGTCAGAGCGGGGAAAACGGGGGCGTTCATCACGCCGCCTCCCGTTCGTCGTCGGACAGGCCGACATCGGCGTCGGGCAGAAACCCGAGCAGCCAGTCGGCCGCCTTGCTCGCCTGGGAGGCGGCGCGGACGATGGCGCGATTGTCCTCGCGCAGCACTTCGAGCCAGGAGCCGATGTAGTCGGCATGGCGGACGGTGGGCGTGATGCCGAGCGAGGCACAGCAGAAGGCCGCGTTGATCTCGGCGACCAGCTCCTCGAAGGCGTATTTCTTCGAGCCGAAGGAGCCCGACAAATCGCGGTTCAGGCGCGAGGGGTGGCCCGTGGCGTGCCCCAGCTCGTGCAGGGCCGTCCGATGCCAATTGATCGGCTCGAAATACACCTGGGGTGTCGGGACTTGCACATAATCGGGCGCCGGGGCGTAGAAGGCGCGGTCGCCGCCGATGCGGAAGTCGATGCCCGTCGCCCGGATCAGGGCCTCGACCTTCGGCTCGATGAGGCCGGGCGGCGGCGGCGGCGCGACGATGGCGACGTCCTCCGGCAGGCCGTCGCATTGCGCCGCGTTGAACACCGTGAAGCGCTTGAGGAACGGGATCGCCGCGGCTTCCTCGCCGGTCTCGCGGGCGCGCCGCTTCTCGTCCTCCGGCGTGAAGCGGTCGGCATGGACGACGGTCGTGCCGTGTTCGCCCCGGCGGACATTGCCGCCCAGGGACAGGGCCTGGCGGAAGGTGAGCCAGCTCTGGCCGGGGAAGCCGTGCTGGATCACCGCGCCCCAGAGGATCAGCACATTGATCCCCGAATACTGCCGCCCGGTCGCGGCGTTCCTCGGCATGGCGAGGGGCGCCTTGACCGAGGCCGATCCCCAGGGCTGGACCCAGGGGAAGCGGCCTGCCTCCAGCTCGGCGATGATCTTGCCGGTGATGTCGTCGTAAAGGCTCGCCCGGTCGGGACCGGCGCGCCGATTGCGGTCATTCCTGAACATCGCGGTTCTCCGCGACGGGCGCCGGAGACCTCTTCTCCAGCCCTCAACCCGTCACGGAAACCCGGTCCGCACTCTCACTCTACAGGGGGCGTTGCGGGGCTCTCCCCGCAGAAGGGGGCGGCCGAGACCCTGGCTCGGCCGTGGGGGAAGCCTTTCCCCGTATCCGGTCTGTTCTCAATGGCTTCCTTGAAAACTGTCAGAAACTCGCGTATATTTCCGACAGGAGAAAGGCGATGACACGGCTGACCGAACAGATTCTGGCGCATGCGGCGGGGCTTGCCGAAGGCGCCCCCGTGTCCGCCAAGGGCCTGCTTCACCTCGGCAACCGGGCGGCCGTGGATCAGGCGTTGTCGCGCCTGGCCGAGCGCGGGCAGCTCATCCGCGCCGGTCGCGGCGTTTATCTGCGTCCCATCGCCAGCCGGTTCGGCGCGCGCACGCCGTCGGTCGAGCAGGCTGTCGAGGCGCTCGCCACCCAGAAGGGAGAGATCATCGTCTCGAACGGCGCCGCGGCGGCGAACGCCCTCGGCCTGACGACGCAGGTGCCTGTCCGCTCGGTCTATCTGACGTCCGGGCGCAGCCGGACGATGCACCTCGGCAAGCAGGTCGTGGAGTTGCGGCACGCGCCGCGCTGGCAATTGGCCCTGGCCAATCGGCCGGCAGGGGAGGCCGTGCGGGCGCTGGCCTGGCTCGGCCCGGAAAAGGCGGAGGCCGCGCTCACGACCTTGAAGCGGAAGATGCCGCCCGGCGTGTTCGGCGAGCTGGTCGCCGCCGCGCCTCAGCTTCCGACATGGCTCGCACAGAGCGTCGGAAAGGCGGCTTATGGCTGACGTCTTTCTCCAGCTCTCGGCCGGGGACCGGCGCGACGCGCTGGGCGTCGCGGCCGACCGCTCGGGCCGTCCTGCCCATCTTCTCGAAAAGGATGTGTGGGTGGTGTGGGCGCTGGCGACCCTCTATGCCGCGCCGCTCGGCGAGCATCTGGTGTTCAAGGGCGGCACGTCGCTGTCGAAAGCCTATCGGGTCATCCGCCGGTTTTCAGAGGATGTGGATCTGACCTACGACATTCGAGCGATCGCGCCCGATCTGGTCGGGGACGATGGCGAGGGGCTGCCGAAAACCCGAAGCGAGGAGAAGCGCTGGTCCAGCGAGGTCCGCCGGCGGTTGCCGGTCTGGGTCGCGGAGATTGTGCAGCCCGTGATCGCGAAGGCGCTGGCCGCCGAAGGTCTGGCGGCGGCTATCCGCGTCGAGGATGAGAAGCTCTTCATCGACTATGAGGCGACCGCGGCCGGGTCCGGCTATGTGGCTCCGAGCGTCATGCTGGAGTTCGGCGCGCGCTCGACGGGTGAACCGGCGAGCCTGCGCGACGTCGTCTGCGATGCGGCTGGCCTGATCGACGGGCTGATATTCCCGGCAGCGCGGCCGCGCGTCATGCACGCGGCGCGGACCTTCTGGGAGAAGGCGACCGCCATCCATGTCTTCTGCCTCCAGGAGCGGTTGCGCGGCGACCGTTTCGCACGACATTGGCACGATGTCGTCCGGCTGGACGAAGCTGGCTTCGCAGAAGCCGCGTTCGCCGATCGCGAATTGGCCAACGCGGTCGCTCGGCACAAGTCGATGTTCTTCGCGGAGAAGGCCGCCGACCGCACGCCGATCGACTACGCAGCGGCCGTCAACGGCGGTTTGCAGCTCGTGCCGGTCGGCGATGGCGCGAAGGCGTTGGAGGACGACTATGCCCGCATGGTCGATGATGGGCTGCTCTTCGACGACGCCGAACCCTTCGAGGTGCTCATGGCGCGATGCGCGGACATCGCCGCGCGGGCGAACAGCGCGGCCAAATAAGAACTAGGGCTTGCCTTGGGCGTATCCATTGCCGCCCTCGATAGCGCCGGCTGCTCTCATCAGGTCGCCGATGGAGCGCCCGCCGATCCGGCAGGTGGCCACCACACGATCGTAGGACTGGTGATTGGCGACGCACTCGGCGTCTCGGCCCATGGCGACCCTTTCCAGCGCGACCTTGGCGTCGGGACCGCCAGGGGAGTGGAGTTCGGGCGCGTAGAAATCCTCCAGTCGTATCTCCACCCAGTTCGCTGGCCCTTGGCCCACGGCCACGCACAGGGAGTCGCCGTCCCCGACATAGACCACGGGGCCGGAGAAGTGCGCGCCGCGATGGAGATACGACGGCATCGGGCCATGGTCAGGAATGGCCTTGCAGGGATCGGCCTTGGCCGCCGTCGCCATGGTCAGTGCTCCCAGCAACGCCAGGCCGATTGCGATCCGCATAGTCGTGTTCTCACTTCCGCTTCAGGCGCCAGGTCCGGTGACAATCGATGGCATTGATGATAGAGCTACGTCGTGAAATCGGCGGGATGCACGGACCGAGTCGGATTGTTTCCTGCATTCCTCGCTTGACGATAGTTCCCGAAAGTACGGTTTTTCGGGGTTTCCGGGAAAAGTCCAGCAATATCAAAAGCCAGCCGTTTTAGCGGGACGGCTGACGGTATATTGCGGCAAAAAATATTTTTAATGCCATGATTTCAAAGGGTTATCCCGCTCATTAATAATAGAGTGGGAATAGGCCGCTAGCCGCGCCCTCGGGCCGCGGACTACCAGCCCTTGCGCTTGTAGCTGGCCGGCGCCTTGCCGTGGGCGCCGGTGCTCAGCCATTGCGCCTCGCCGGCCTTGCGAACGTACTGCTCGGCCACCAGCCAGGCCTTGACCGGCCGCAAGGTGGCCAGGCACCCGCCCAGCAGGGCGGGGAAGACGGTGACGAACTGCGCCCAGACCGGCGGCTGCGCAGCGACCACCCACACCGCCCAGGCGGCGATGACCGCGATTCCCACACCTGTCATGACGAAGAAGGCGGGGCCATCCGCGGGTTCGGCGAAATCGAACGCCAGGTCGCACACCTCACACGCCTCAGCGATCTTCAGGAACCCCGAATACAGTCCGCCCTGGCCGCAGCGGGGGCACCGGCAGCGGAGGCCGGCGCTGAGCGAGGTCGGGCCTGTGGAGATGTCAGTCATGGGCGGCGGTCCTGGATTGTCTGGAGCTTAAATCCATGCAATGTGGATATATTGCATGGATTTCTCGCGAGCATCAAGCTTGGCTCCCCGACCTGACTCCTGGCTGTCCTCCGTCCGCCGAGGTGACGGGCCCCTCTACAAGTCCATACTCAGGGCGCTGGAAGACGCGATCCGG
>NZ_JAYSBG010000002.1:0-35519 GCF_041915505.1 Rhodoblastus sp.
CAATGATCGACCATTCCCGATCGGTCAGTTCAAAACGCCGACGCGTCATCAAAGCCCCCAGAATCACAGGGAACCTTGAATCATTCTTTCGCGGTCGCGGGAATCCCGTTTATGAGTTTAGGACCTAAGCGAAAAAAGTTTGGGCGGAGCGCATTTTGGGGCGTCTCAAATCGCGCGATTTATGATTCACTGCCCATCATGGACGCCGCCAGCCTCGCCCTTGCCGAAGAAAACGCCGCGCTCAAAGCGGAGTTGGCGGTCGCTCGGGCGAAGGCCTCGGAAGCTGGACGGAGGCGCGCTTCCGGATCAGCGGCTTGCGCGGCGCCTGCAACAGATTGCTGCGCGCATGTTGGCGGCGCCAGGAAAGCCGGTTCCTGCGGCGTGCTTGGATTGGGCCGCAACAAAGGCCGCTTATCGCTTCTTCGACAACGACCGCGTCACCGAGCAAGGGGTTCTCGCAGGCCGTTTTGCCGCCACCAAAGCGCGCTTTGACGCTTCGGATGCGGCCGGCGTCGCGGTGGCGTCTGATCCGCATGCGGTCTTTGTCGGATGGAAGGACCGCGTGGTTTTGGGCGTTTTCGCCACGATGAAGCTGGCTTTGGCGCAGTCGCTCGATGACGAGAAGCGTCCTTATATACTGGAGGCTGGGGCGTTGCGGTCGTTGGCCCTGCCGCATGTCCGGCAGGAGCAGTGGAAAATCCATGGCCATAATCGGAATGCCGTGCCGGCCGATCCGGGACAGGATGCGGTGATTCTGGTGGCGCGTCATGGCCGGACCCTTGTTGTTCAGGGGGCGCCTGGCACGGGCAAGTCGCAGACGATTGTCAATGTCGCCGCCAATCTGGCGCATGATGGCCGCCGGGTTTTGATTGCGGCGGAGAAGGTTGCTGCGATCGAGGTGGTTTCGGCGCGATTGAAGAAGGCCGGCGTTGCGCATCGTCTTTTTGTTGGGAAATCGGATGGCGGCGGCGAGGATCGGATCGTCTTGACGACGCCGGCGGTTGCGGCGCGGTTTTTGCCGCCACAGGAGACCTTTGATTATCTCGTTATTGACGAGGCTGGCCAGGCGCCGTTGCCGAATGCGGCGTCTTTGGCGACGCGGGCGCAAAGGATGCTGGTGGTCGGGGATTCCCGGCAAATGGGCCCGAATTTGCGCGCCTATCTGCCAACGGCCAAGGCGGCGAGGACCCTGCGCCTGGCGGATGTTTTGACCCGGGCGCTTGATCTGGGGGTACCGGAGATGCGGTTGACGCATCATTATCGCTCGCAGCATGCGGATTTGATTTATCCGTCGAATGCTTTGTCTTATGGCCGCCGTTTGATGACGTCGCCGTCGCCGGCGATCAATCGTAGCTTGGGTCTGTTCCTTCATCGCCTGGATGGCGTGACGGTCGAGGAGGGGCCGGCCGGCGTCGTCAACCGGTTTGAGGCGGCGGAGATCGTCAAGATGATCGATCTGGCGTCACGGGCGGGCGATCGGCTGAGCCTTGGCGTGATTGTGATGAATGAGGCGCAGCGCGACCTGGTGTCGCGGATGGCGCGTCGGGAGTTTGCGAAGTCGGGGCGTTCGTTGGAGGGGTCGTTCGTTGTGCCGGGCGAACCGTTGTTCATTCGCACGATCGATGCGGTGCAGGGCGAGGAGCGGGATTTGATCCTCGTCGGCATGACCTATGGGCGCAAGGTGGACGGACGATTGCCGCGCACGCTGGGTCCGTTCTCGTCGCCGGCGGTTCGAGCCAAGGTGAACGTGGGTTGGTCGCGGTCGCGCGTGCAATGCATGGTCGTCAGGTCCCTTCACGAAGAGGAGCTGGACGTCGAGCGCCTCGCGTCTCACGCGTGGTTCGCCAGGATTTTGTCCTTTTGCACAGTGCGGACCGCACCATTCTATTTGCCCAAGCGCCATCCCTTTACGGACCTGGCCGATCGCCGCGGCTGCCTCGTGGAGGTGAAAGAAGGCTTGTTTTGCATTCGCACCAAGGCCGAGGCGTCGCAATACGTGATGGGCGCATATCTCAAGGGTTTGCGTGGCGACATTGAAGACGCGGCGGAGACTTCACGCCTGAAGGCGTTGGGTTGACGTCTCGAAGTGTTCGATGCGTCAAAGGCGCTGGAAACGTCGAAGGCCGAGGATTTTTTCGTCTCGTGGAATTGGACGTTTGGAAATGTCGAGTTCACGCTGGATCGCTTGGTGCGGCGCTGATGATCGTTGGCTTTGGCGGATCCTCTATCGTGGCAACAAGGGCGACGACAGGAGCGATGACACGGTAGGTGGCACGGCCTGGAGTTCAGAAAAACACTCGTTTCACGGCATCGGATGGACAGGGCGCCGCAGACGCCGTCGCGCGGCGGACGGGTGACTTTGCAGTGAATTTGGCGCGCGGCGAGGCGAGATTGTCGTCGTGATTGACGGCGCGGAAAAATTGATAAATTCCAATATGTTGCATTTTTGAGCGAGGACGTAACGTGCAATAACGGGTCCTTATTGCACGTTACTGCAGCATTCTGCGGGACAACTTTTGAGGGTAATGATCACCACCAATTATCGATACCTTATTTGGATGGCCTAATGCGCGGATTGGGCCTGTTCGAGAGCAGAAGTTGAATTTGGGACGATCGTAAAAATCCAATTTCGCAATTATTCATCGTAGGAACAACAGCGCGGGCCCAACGGTCAGTTCTCAAAGGCCGCCGAGAAACATTTTCCGTAACGCCGCGCCTAAAGTGTTCACCGTCGTGATGAGAGCGAGCAGGACGAGGATTAACGCCGCCGCCTCGCGATATTCGAACAGGTGGAAGGCGGTGACGATCTCGAGGCCGAAGCCGCCGGCGCCGACAAGGCCTAGGGTTGTCGCTGCGCGAAGATTGTGTTCGAGCCGGTAGATCAACGCGTCCATCAATCGCGGCAGGGCCTGTGGCAGCAACGCGAAGCGGAAGACGCCGAGTTTCGATGCGCCGTGGGCGCGCATGGCCGCGCCGGGGCCGGGATCGACATGTTCCAGCGCCTCGAAAAAGAGCTTGCCGAGCATGCCGGTGGAATGAACGCCGAGCGCCAGCACGCCGGGCAGGGGGCCGAACCCGACGGCCGCGACGAAGATCACGCCCCAGATCAGCCCCGGCAAGGATCGAACGGAGGCGAGCGCGAATCGCACGGCTTCGTTGAACCAGAATGGCGCGCCTGCATTCCGCGCGGCGAGCGCCGCCAGGGGCAAGGCGAGGAAGCCGCCGAGCGCCGTTCCGGCAATGCCTGTCGCCACGGTTTCCAGCAGCGGACGGCCCCATTCGCGCCAGCGTGAGAAATCGGGCGGGAAGGAATCCCGCGCCAATTGCTCGATGACGCGCAGCGCATCGGCATAGCGGGCGAAATCCAGCGCGCCGGCGTAAGCGAAGGCGATGACGATCGTCGCCGCCGCCGTGAGGACGATCGCCAGGCGATGCGCTTGCCGGCGGCGCCATTCGCCGGCAAGCCTGTGATAGGAGAGGGCGGTCGCCGCCTCTGTCATGGCGTCGGCTTGACGTCGCCCGGCGCCCAGGCGGTTTCGGCGTTCACGGCCTGAATGGCGGCGATCCAGTTGCGCACGCGATCGACGTCGGGATCGGCGGAGGGAATGAAGGCCTCGGCCCGGAACACCGCGAGCGCCGCCTGATCGTCGACATGGATGAAGGCCTGCCGGATCTCTTCCTTGAAGGCCGGGTCGAGGCCGTCGCGGAAGGTCCACATATATTCCGGGATTGGCGGCGATTCCTCGAGAATGCGCACCTTGTCGGATGGGATTTTTCCCTCCCGGAGCAGGCGGTCGTAGATTGGCTTGGAAAGCCCTCCCGCGGCGACCTTCTTGTTGGCGACGGCGAGGGCGACCGCATCGTGGGCGCCCAGAACGCGCATGGTGTAATCGTGGCCGGAAATGAGGCCGGCGTGCAGCAACTGCCAGCGCGGGACCCAGGTGCCCGAGGTCGAGGCGGGATCGCCAAAGGCGATTTCGCCGCCCTTCAGGTCGGCCAGTGATTTCGCCGGACTGTCCGAAGGCACGATGATCACGGCCTTGAACGTTGGTCCCACGACCGGATGGGCGGGGCGGGCGAAAGGTTCGAGCGGCGAGAATTTCGATTGCAGGATATAGGTCACCGGGCCGAGATAGGCGATGTCGAGCCGCCCGAACCGAAGCGCTTCCGAGGTCGCGGCATAATTGGCGCCCACGACGATTTCGACCGGCATGTTCAACTTCTTCTCGAGATAGGCGCGCAAGGGCTCGTTGAGGCGCATCACGGTCGGCGCGGATTCGCCCGGCAGCAGACCGATTACCAGTTTGGACGGCCGCGGCGTCTGCGCATGGGCCGCGAAGACGAAAAGCAGGGCGCAGAGAATCGTCGCCCAGGCGAGATAGGGGGAGTTCAGAAGCCGTCTCATTTCAGACCTTTCCAGTAGCGGTTGCAGAGCATGAGAAAACCCGCTCTTCGGCGACGCCGTCGAAGGCGTTGGTCGGGCCGTCGAAGACGATTGCGCCGTCCCTGACGCCGAGGATGCGGTCGGCCAGCGCGCGCGCCAGAGCGATCTGATGCAGAGCGAGCACGACGGCGACGCCGTCGCGGATCGCGAGGGCGCGCAGGTCGGCGCCGAGACGGCGCGCGAGCGGCAGGTCGAGCGCGGAGAAGGGTTCGTCGCCGAGCAGCAGGCGCGGACGGCGCGCTAGAGCGCGGGCGATGCCGACGCGCTGCCGCTCGCCGCCCGAAAGCGTTTCAACGCGGTCGAAAGCGCGGTCGAGCAATCCGACATCGGCGAGCGCTTTCGCGGCGTCCTCGCGCGCCCGTCTCGGCCACGGCAAGGGCGAGAGCGGATGACGTGCGTCGACCTGGCCGAGCAGCACATTGTCGAATGCGCCCAGCCGGCCGATCAGCGCATGATCCTGAAAGATCGTCGCGGTCTCGCGCCGCAGCAGCGCCCATTGATCCGGATGACGAAGGGTGCCGAGCCCCGGCGCGGCGACGGCGCCGCCATCCGGCTCGAGCAGGCCGTTGAGGACATTGAGCAAGGTCGTCTTCCCGGCACCAGACGCCCCGACCAGAACGGTGACGGCGCCGCGCTCGAAACGGGCAGAGACGAATCGCAGGATCGAACGGCCGCCGCGCGCGACGGAGAGCCCCTCGACCGTCAGCGCCACGGGTGTGTCGCAGGCGCCGGACCGGCTGCGCGCGGGCGCCAATGCGGCGCCGCGCGCAAGAAGGGGAAGAGAGTGCGACAGTCCGGTCATGAGGTCTCCACGGCGACCCGCCGCCAGAAATGCTTTCCGGCGTCGGCTCCAGATTCGAGAACGGCTCATACCGCGGTCGGTCGCCTCTTGCGGGCGACAGGGGCGTCCTGCGCGGAGGCAGTCGGCGAAGGTGAATTAGCAGGATCGGCGCCAGCCGGCGTCAATCCGCGCGCCGCCGGGCTTCTTGCCTCGCCCGGCCTTCGTGGACATTTCCGGAATGTACATTTTCGTCGATCGAACGTTCCTGCGCGAACGCATCCCGCGAGACCGGTCGCGGTCCATCGCCCGGAATTGCGGGGCGCGACGTTCTGGCCCGGCGATTGCTGTGGTCCTGTCGATCAAGTGGACCGCCATGCCCGATAGTCGTCGCCTCGCACCCTCCCGCGCCACAAGCCTCCCGCCGAGGCCGGCGCCAGCGCCGAACTGGCTGCGTCCGGGCGTGATCGTCCATGACCCGGCGGTGATCGTCGATCGGCTGATCGTCGATTTCGCCGCCGAATTGCGCCAGCGCGGTTTTGTGGTATCGGGCTATGCGCGGCTGGGCGCCGTGGCCATCGGCGCCGCGCCGCAGTCCATCGATCTTTCAACCGGCGAAAAATTCGTGGAGACGCCGGATTCGGCGCCTGCCCATCTCGCCGCCGCCCTGAAGGGTCGCGCCGATCTTTTCGCGATTGGCCGCTTCCCCGCCTGCACCGAAGCCGCGCGGGCGTCCGGCCTGCCCGTTGGCGCGGGCCCCGGGCGGGCGCTGCCGCTGCTCTCGGCCATAGCGGGCGGCGCCATCCACCACTGGCATCAATTCGTTCGTCAGGAAGGCTCGATGATCGCGCCCAACGGGCGCGCCCTTTGGGAATGGTGGGGAGCGGACCGCCTCTATGACGATCTCGTGCTGGGAGTCGCCGAAGCCGAAACGCGGCGCATCGTCTGCGGCCCGCGCTGGCTGATGGTGGAAGGCCCCCGCGGCGCCGGCCTCGCCTATCTGCCGCGCCTGAGCGAATTGTCGAAGCTGTCGCTGCGCGACCTCGCGCGTTTTTGCCAGTCCTGGAATCCGTTGGAGGCGGCGCTCGGCGTTGCGGCTCTCAACGCCCATTACAACGCCTATGATCTCGAAGCGGCGGCGGGCAATGGCGTTCGCGGCTTCCGCTCGGCGCCGGGGCCCGTCGTCGTGATCGGCGCCTTTCCTGGAGCCGATTCCATCCTGCCCGATTGCGCCATCATCGAGGCCGATCCGCGGCCCGGCGAATATCCGACGGCGGCGATGGAGACCTTGCTGCCGGGATGCGGCGGTGCCATCGTCAATTCCTCCGCCCTCATCAATCGCAGTCTCACCCGCATCCTGAGACTGGCGCGCCATCGCGCCGTGGCGCTGATCGGCCCCTCGACACCGCTGAGTCCGCGCCTGCACGATTACGGTGTGGCCGTGCTCGGCGGCTTTGTGGCGCGCGATCCAAAGGGCCTTGCGCGGGCTGTCGAGGCTGGCGCGACGCCGAAGGATTTCGCCCGGTTCGGGCGCTACATCCATCTTCGTGGCGACAGTTTCGCGCCGTCCCGGCGCTAAGGTTTGTTTCGACGCCCGGCTCGCCGGGCGTCCGATGCGGCATGAGCCGTTTCCACCCGCGATCGGAAGCATCCGATCCATCGAAGGGAGACCGCCATGCGTCCGGAATTTCTGTTGAACACCTGTATCGCCGCGATGCGGCTCGAAGGCTGCGGCCCTGAGTTCATCGCCTTGCTGCTCGCGGAAGGCGCCGTCGACGCCCTGACGGCCGCCGGATTGCGCGCCGCGTCCTTCGACGCCGGTGTCGAGCAATTGGCGGAGGCCATGCGCGAGCGCGCCGCCGAATTGCGCGCGGCCCATCTCGCCCCCGCTGGGCGCCCGGCGCCTCTCGCGCTGGTCGCGGGGAACGAAATCGCTTGAAGGATGCAGGCCGCGAACGAACGATTTTGAACGGCATTTGCACGTTCCGGTGCGAAAGGGCGGCGCCCGGCTCGCGAACAGCGGGATCGCCGGTCAGGCGCGGCATTTGCGAGAAGGATTTTCAACGGAGGGAAGGCGGGCCATGGCCACCCACGATCTGAGGCAAAGCATCCTCAAGCCGCCGGCCGCTCCGGCGACGCGCATCCTGCTGCTGGCGCGCTCGGCGCCGCTCGCGCCCGATTACGCCGTTGCGTCCTATCCCGGCGATGGCGGATACCCGGCCTATTACCATCGCGTCTATGAGGTTCTGCGTGGGCTCGGCTATCGCGTGGCCACGTCGAACCAGTGCCGCGCGCTCTATTCCGTGGCGCAGGATGTCGATCTGGTGTTCTCGCTCTACAACCGCATGCCGATCGACAATCCGGAGGTTTTCGTCGCCTCGACCTGCGAATTCCTCCACCTGCCGCATATCGGCGCCAAGCCCAATATCCGCGCGCTCGCCGAAGACAAGTGGATAACGAAGAATTTCGTCCGCGCCCTGGGCCTGCCAGTCGCCGAGGGCGCGATTTACGCGCGTGCCGACGACCTTACGAAGCCGCCGCCTTTCGCCGGGCCCTATTTCGTCAAGAACCGCTTTGGCGCGGCCTCGGAAGGCGTCACGGACGCCTCGATCCAGGACGATTGGGCCGGCGCCGCGCGTGTCGCCGAGCGCTTTTTCGCGCGCGGCATGGCGGTGCTGGTCGAACGCTATGCGCGGGGCGTGGATGTGACCCTCCCGGTCATCGGCGCCGACGAGCCGCTCGTTCTCAACCCGGTGCGGCCTTGCTCCGACCGCTCCGGCGCAATCGTCACCGAAGATCTGAAGCGCGACGATCCGCTCGGCTATCGCATGCACGATGTCGGTGCCGCCGCTCGCGCCTTCGCCGAAGACGCCCGCACGCTCTGGGCGGCGGCGGGTCCGATGGATTATCTGCGCCTCGATTACCGTTTCGACGACCGGACCGGCGAGCGCGTCTTTCTCGAATTCAACATCTGCTGCCACATCGGCCGCAGCGGCGCCATCTGCCTCGCGGCCTTGCAGCAGGGCCTGAGCCAGGCCGATCTGCTCGGCCATGTTGTCGAATATTCGGTGCGCCGGCAGGCGCGCATGGTGGAGGCGCGCAAATGGGTGCGCTGACCTCCATCGCCCTCGCAACCGAGCCGCCGCCGCGCGCCTTCGGCGACGCTTTGACGCCGCGGGCCTCGGCGCGCGGCTGGGATTTTCTCGGCTCCTGCCCGGCGTCCCTGCGCATGAAAATGCGCGACGATCTTTCCGAGCTCCTGCGCCTCCGCCGCCTTGCCGGCGACGAGCGGCTGAAATGCTGCATGCCGATGGGCCATGGCGGCCGCACGCCATTCGACCGCCTGCGATTCATTCGTGAACTGGATGACTTTCCAAAATTGCTGGTCTCCAGCGATCACGGCAACGCCTTCAATCGCGCCTTTCATGCGCGCCATGTCGAAAGCGGCGCCTTCGCCAGCCTGCAGCCCCAGGGCGCGGTGGCGGCCTTTGTCGAGGCGGGACTGATCGATCCGCGCGGCTGGATTGGCGTCTATGCGGCGGCGCCTTTCGTCATGCTGGTCGACCGCGTCCGCCTCGGCGCGCGACCGATCCCTGAAAGCTGGGCCGATCTCGCCGATCCGGTCTATCGCGGCGAAATCGCCTTGTCGGGCTGGCGTCCGCGCGGTGCCGGCCGCTGGGGGGCCTATAATCAGTTTTTCCTGCTCACGGCGTCGCGCCTGCTCGGCGAGCGGCGTTATCGCGCCATTCTCGGCAATCTTGCGGGCCTTGCCCATTCGGCGCAAATGCCGCGCCTCGCCGGGACCGCCAGTTCCCTTGCGGCGATCTATATCCTGCCCTGGGCTTTGGCCGATCTCTGTCCGCGCCGCGACCGCACGCAGGTGGTCTGGCCGCGCGAGGGCGCCCTGGCGTTCCCGCTCTGGATGACGGCGCAGGCGGCGCATCGGGTGCGGGTGGCGCCGCTTGCAGATCATTTCTTCGCGCCCGGGACGGCGCGCTGGCTTGATCACAATCTTTATCCGTCGCTGGCGCCGGGCGGCGGGGCCAAACTGCCGCCGGGCGCAAGGCTGTTCTGGCCCGGCTGGGACTTCCTGCGTTCCCGCGCGGCGGCGGCGGAGATCAAGCGGGTCGACGCCTTGTTCCACGCCGCGACCGAACGGATCGACCTTGGAGTCCTGACATGCGCGTAGTCACGGTCGCGGGGCCGCCTTCGGTCGGCAAGACGTCTCTGGTTCTCAAGACCGCCATCGCCTTGCGCGCGGAGGGCCACAAGATCGTCGTGGTCAAATTCGATTGCCTCTCGACCGACGATGATGTGCTCTATCGCCGGGCCGGCCTGCCCGTGGCGGCGGGTCTCGCCGGTTCGGTCTGTCCCGACCATTATTTCATCTCCAATATCGACGATTGCCTGGATTGGGCCGAGGGCCTCGGCGCCGACATGCTGATCGCCGAGAGCGCCGGCCTCTGCAACCGCTGTTCGCCACATGTGCAGGGGGCTCTGGCCGTCTGCGTGGTCGACAATCTCTCTGGCGTCCACACGCCGAAAAAGATCGGCCCGATGCTCAAGCTCGCCGATGTGGTCGCCGTGACCAAGGGCGATATCGTTTCGCAGGCGGAGCGCGAGGTTTTCGCGCATAATGTCTGGCGCGCCAATCCGCAGGCGCAGATCGTCGTCTTCAACGGCCTGACCGGGCAGGGCTCGGGCGAATTGGCCTTCCACATGCGTTCCGCGCCCGATCTCGCCACGCTTGACGGGCGGCGGCTGCGTTTTCCGATGCCTTCGGCGATCTGCTCCTATTGCATCGGCGAGACTTGCATCGGAGAAGCCCATCAGCGCGGCAATGTCCGCAAGATGCGCTTTCCTGAATCCGGGCTTCACGGATGAGCGCACATCCGCTTTCGCTGCGCCTCGACGAAGCGCAAAGACTCAATCCGGCCATCGCGGCGCTGATCGGCGTCGCGCCGAAGCCCGAGGTTTCGCTCGCCGACTGGCTCGCCTCGCTTGACGAAAGGGCGTTGACGCAGCTTGGCTTTTCCCGATACCGGCTTGAATCGCACCTGCTCGATCTCGCCGCGCAGGCCGAACTTTTGCGCACACCCGCCCCCGCCTTGAAAGAGCTGCGCATTTGCGGCGGCCGCGACAAGGCGGGGCGACCTGAAAATCTCGATCTCGTCCTGCGTCCGGGCGCCATTGTGAGCATTGTCGGCCCGACCGGTTCCGGCAAGAGTCGCCTGCTCGGCGATATCGAATGCCTCGCCCAGGGCGACACGCCTTCGGGACGCCGCATTCTCATTGACGGCGAAGTTCCCGATCCGGCGCGGCGCTGGGCCGCGAGCGGAAAACTCGTCGCGCAATTATCGCAGAACATGAATTTCGTCGTCGATCTCACCGTCGGCGATTTCATTGCTATGCATGCGGAATGCCGCGTGGTCGATGCGCCGGAACAGGCGGCGGCCGAAGTGATCGCTTGCGCCAATCGCCTTGCCGGGGAGCAATTTTCCGCTTCGTCCTCGCTGACCCAGCTCAGCGGCGGCCAGAGCCGCGCTTTGATGATCGCCGACGTCGCCTTGCTGTCGAGCTCGCCCATCGTCCTGATCGACGAGATCGAGAATGCCGGGATCAACCGGAGGCAGGCGCTGGAGCTGCTGGTGGCCAGCGACAAGATCGTGCTCATGTCGACCCATGATCCGATCCTCGCCCTTTATGGCGACCGCCGCATCGTCATTGCGTCCGGCGCCGTGGCGGATGTGATCGAGACCGGGCCGCAGGAACGCGCCCATCTCGCGGCGCTCGAACATTATGACCGGCTTATCGGCGACTTGCGCGAAGCTTTGCGCCACGGAAGGCGGCTGGAGAGCCTGCCCGCCGAATTCGCTTCCTTCGGGACCTTGCCATGCACGCGCTGAAATTGCTGCTGGAACGCCAGTCCTGCCACGCCTTGCAGGAGCCCGGTCCGGACGAAAAGCAGCTTGAACTGATCCTGCGCGCCGCCTTGCGCGTTCCCGATTTTCAGAACCTCAAGCCGTTCGAATTCATCATTGCCGAAGGCGGCGGACGCGAAAGGCTCGGCGCCCTGATGCAGCAGGCGGCCTGTGCCTCGGGACGGCCGCAGGCGGATTGCGACCGCGCGGCCAGAATGCCGCTGCGCGCGCCGCTCGTGATCGTCGTCGTCGCCAAGGCGCGCGCCAGCGAGATCGTGCCGTTGTTCGAGCAGCAGCTTGCGGCCGGCTGCGCCGTCATGGCCATGCAAATGGCCGCTTTCGCACTTGGCTTGGCCGGCGTCTGGCGCTCGGGCTGGCCGATGCACGACGAGCATCTTCCCGCATTGCTCGGTCTCGCGCCGCCGGATCGCATCGTCGGCTTTCTCTATCTTGGCAGCGCCGCCAAGGCCTACCCGCCCGCGCCGGCGCCGGACACCGGCGCCGGCGCGGCGCTTGTGAGGGGCGCCATGAGAATCGAAATTTTGCGCGCGAGCGATCACGCCGCATGGCGGCCTTTGTGGGAGGCTTATCTCGCCTTCTACAACACGGTTTTGCCGGACGATATCTATGCGCTCACCTTCTCGCGCCTGTCCTGGCGATGGCGACAGCTTATGCGACTGTCGGCATCGCCGCCGCGTGGACCGGACAAAATCTTCAACTCGTCCTGCAGACCCCTGCCGCTGTCTTGGCGATGAGCGTGCTCTTCGTGGCCTTGGCGCTGTCGATGTTTGGTCTGTTCGAAATACAGCTTCCCGGCTCCTGGAGCCGGAAGGTCGCGAGAGCGACCTCGCGAGCGGGTGGATCACTCTCGGGCGCTGCACTACTTGGCTTCGGGGCCGCCCTGATCGTTGGACCCTGCGTCACGCCGCCGCTCGCGGCAGCCCTGATTTACATCGCCGATACCGGCGATCTCCTTCGCGGCGCCTTGGCGTTGTTCGCTCTCGGCCTCGGCATGGGGCTCCCGCTGATCGCCTTCGGCGTGATCGGCGCGGGTCTGACGCCGAAATCCGGCCCCTGGCTGGCGAAGGCCAAACAATCCTTTGGATTCGTGTTTCTGGCTCTGGCGATCTGGATGTCCGGTCGCGTCACCGAGCCGCCCGAGGCTTTCGTCGACGGGCTCGAACGCTTGCGTGGTCGTTTTGGAATGCGCGTGCTGGGCGGTTGCTGCGGGGCAGATGGACATCATTTCGAGGCGATGGCGCGGACGATTGCCCGTGAGAGGATCGATCCGTAACGATGAACAGGTAGAGAAGCGCGGGGCGGCCGAACGACCGTTGACGCGGGAAAGCAGCAGTCAAACCATGGGCATGAACAAAACTGGCGCACGCGCCGGGTTTTCGCTTATGTTGTCAGCATTGCAAAAGCACCGGACTGACGTGTTGACCCGCAATAGCGCCCAGAAGAGCCAAGCGGCCCGGAAACCGGAGCCGAGCCGACATGTAAGCGGTCGAGTTCGCGCCTTGTTCCCGATTGCGGAGGTTTTTCGCCGTTACGGATACGAAGCCGCGACAATGAGCATCCTCGCTCAGGAGACCGGACTGGGTCGATCGAGCCTCTATCATTACTTTCCGGGCGGCAAGGAAGAGATGGCGCTGGCGGTTCTCGACCTCGCGGAGGTTTTTCTGCGCGAGGACCTGATGGCGCGGCTGGGCGGCGATGGCGACCCGAGCCTGCGTGTGGAGCATTTCCTCGGACGCTTGAAGGAATATTACTGCGGCGGCGCCGTTGGCTGCGTGTTTGCAAGTCTTACGCTACACGATTGCCCGCCGCCGGTGGCCACTCGGGTTTCCGCGCTGATGCATTTCTGGATCAAGGAGCTTGCCGGCCGCCTGACCAAGCTCGGCGTCAAATCGCCGACGACCGTCGCGGCTTCGGTCATCCGGAACGTACAAGGCGGCCTTGTCGTTGCGCTTGCAACCCAGGACGGCGGCCATTTCGATGCCGCGCTTCAGGACCTTCGACCGCTTCTCCTGCCCTCGTCGTGATCGACGCGATCTTGCCTCTCCTCCTTTAGGCCCGTTGACGAGGGCGCCGCCATTGCGATTTATTGTACCGAACGTTCGATGCAAAATGCAAAGCAGCCAAAGAGGCTGAGTGCGGGGCGTGCACCGCAAAAAATACTTTCGCGGGTCGCTGGAGGAAAGAATGGGTGTCTTTCGGGCAGGCGCCGCGCGCGCGATCGCGCTTGCGATCTATCTGGCGGCCATCTCGGTCGGCGCAACTTTGTCAGCGCCGAGATCCTCGCAATCCTGGCTAAGCATGGACGCCGCAGCCTCGACGCTCGACCGCAAGGCGATAGAGAAATATTTTTCATCGCCCTTCAGCGTCGGCGAACGCGATGCAAACCTTCCGATCTGGCCGATTTTTCACCAGAGCTACAACGGCGACGTCCTTGTCGCCTATGCCTTCGAGTCGATTGATTTTCAGCCGATCCCCGGCTTTGCCGGCACGCCCATCAATATGCTCGTCGCCATCAGGCCAACGGGTGAATTTCTGAGCGTCAACATCGTCAGCCAGCACGAGCCGGAATTCGTCGATGGCCTCGGCCCGGAACCTTTGCTGGACTTCGTAAGGCAATATGCCGGCAAATCCCTGCGCCAATCGATCAAGATCGCCCCTCAGGGACAGGCGCCGCGCTCGGACAGCGTCGCTGCCGAAATCAATGGCATCGCCAAGGCCACGGTTACGGTGCGCATTGTCAACGAGACTGTGATCGATTCAGCCTTGCAGGTCGCGCGCGAACGCATGGGATTTTCGAAGGGACGCGATCCGAACCGCGTCGCCCATGCGAAAGCCGATGTTTTCGAGCCGCTCAACTTTGCCCAATTGCTTGAACGCGGCTATGTGCGCAGGTTGCGCTTGAACAATGCCGAGGTCGGGAAACGCTTTGCCGGCACAGACGCGGCGGATACGGGCGATCAAGACCCGCGGGGCCTTTTTGCCGATGTTTATATTGCCGAGGTCGATGTCCCGCTTATCGGTCGCAATCTGCTGGGTGAAGCACGTTGGCGAACGCTGATGGGTCAGCTCGATGGCGCGCCCGCCATGCTCGTGCTCTCGTCGGGCCGCTGGAGCTTCATGCCGGACAGTTTCGTCCCTGGCGCGACGCCGGATTTCATTTCGCTGAATCAGGCCGATGCGCCGGTGGTCTGGCGCGATTTCGTTTGGCGCGATGGGATCGCGCAATTTCCTGACGGTTTCGATCCCGCACGAAATGACGTCGCCATCCTGCGCATCGCGCCGCAGGCCGCCTTCGATCCGGCTTCGCCCTCGGAATTTTCCCTGCGCGTCGTGCGCGAGATCGGCCAAATCTTTCCCGAAAAGATCGCGCGCGATTTTACGCTCGGCTATGAATTACCGAAAAGCCTGTTCGAATTGCCGCCGGAGGACGACGGCAAGGGATTGGCGTCGATCTGGGCGAGCCGCAAGATCAATATCGTCATCCTCTCGACAGGGCTTCTGGTTCTCGCCGTCGCGCTCGTCCGCCAGCGCGCCCTGACGCTGTCACCCGAACGGTTCCGGCGCTTCCGCCTCTCATTTCTCGCGTTCACGCTGATTTTCATCGGTTGGTGGGCGCAAGCGCAACTGTCCATTGTCTGGGTGTTTGGACTCATCAAGGCGGTCAAGGGCGAAGGAAATTTTTCCTTCCTTCTTTGGGACCCGCCGACGCTGATGGTGGCCGTCTTCACCGTCGCCGCCTTGTTCGTTTGGGGACGTGGCACATTCTGCGGCTGGCTTTGCCCTTTCGGCGCATTGCAGGAATTTGCCGGCGAACTCGCCAAAATCCTTCACCTGCGCCAGATCGGCCTGCCGCAGCGCTATGCGCGGCTGTCCCGCGTCCCAAAATTCCTGGTGCTCGCTGTCACCCTCTGCACCGGCCTGTTCTTCTCGTCGCAGGCCGAACGGATCGCCGAAGTCGAGCCGTTCAAGACCTCGATCACGCTCATGTTCTTCCGCTCGGCGCCCTACGTTCTCTATGCAGTCGCGCTGCTGATCGCCGGCATGTTTCATTACAAGTTCTTCTGCCGGTACCTGTGCCCGCTCGGCGCCACACTGTCGGCCCTGAGTTTCGTGCGGCAGTGGAAGTGGATTCCGCGCCGCCCCGAGTGCGGCTCGCCCTGTCAGCAATGCCGCGTGAAATGCCGGTATGGCGCGATCGAGAAGAGCGGCGAAATCATCTACCCCGAATGTTTCCAATGCCTCGATTGCGTTGCGATCCTCGATAATCCCAAACATTGCGTACCCGTGGTGCTCGAGCAGAAACGCGCACGCAAGCGGGCGGCAAAACAACTGGAGGCGGCCCAATGAAGCCCGATAGACGGCAGATTTTGCAGTTCGCGCTCGTCTCGGCCGGGCTTGGCGCCACAGCTTACGCGGGTTCGAAAGCCTTCGCCGATGCGCCGACTTTTCGACGCGCGGGCGTCGCTTTCGACACCAGCGTCGCCTTGACGATCGTCGGTTTGGAGGAACACGACGCGCAGGCGGCGCTTGATGCCGGCTACGCGGAAATTCGACGGCTGGAGCGTGTCGCCGGCCTGTCGACGCCCGGCAGCGCTATTCGCACGCTCAACGCAACGGGGCGGCTCGACAGGCCTGACCCCGCCCTCATCGACATGCTGACGGTCGCCGCGGACGTGCACAACGCTTCTGGCGGCGCCTTCGACGTCACGGTGCAGCCGCTCTGGATCTTTTACGACTCCTTCGCCAAGCGCGGAACGTGGCCGACAGACGAGCAGGCTGCATCCGCGCGCGCGTTGATCGGCCAGCAGCATTTGCGCTTCGACGCCGACGCCATCGTCTTCGATCGCCCGGGCATGGGAATTACGCTCAACAGCCTGACTCACGGCTATGCGGCGGATCGCGTCGCCAAGGTTCTGGCCGAGCATGGCGTCAATCAGGCTTTTGTCGACACCGGCGAAATGGAAGCGCTTGGCCGCAACGCGCACGGCGGCGAATGGATGACGGCGATACGAAATCCGAGGCAGGCAGAGGCCATGCTCGGGACGGCGCCGCTCACCGGCTGCATTGCGACGGCGGGCGATTACGCCTACGCCTGGTCGGAAGATTTTTCCCGTCATCACATCCTCGATCCGCGCACGGGCTATTCGCCGGCCTCCTTCGCCACAGTGTCGGTCATTGCGGAAAAGGCGGTCCTGGCGGATGCGCTCTCGACCGCTGTCTCGGTTGTCGGCCCGGACGAGGGCCTGCGCTTGCTGCGCCATTACGGCGCCGAAGCCTATGGCGTGACCAAGGGAGGAAGAGTCTGGGCCAGCGCAGGATTTCCGAGGCAGGGATTGGCCTGAATCACGAATTCGGACGAGGATTTTCCTCGCCGAGAACCAGGGAGAGAAACATGCCGAAATTCATCATCGAACGCGAAATGCCTGGCGTGGGCGGCCTGCCCTATGACGCCATCGTCGGCGCCTCGCAAACCTCGTGCAGCGTGCTCCGCGACCTCGGACCGCATATTCAGTGGATCGAGAGCTATGTCACCGGTGACAAGATTTTCTGCGTTTATATCGCGCCGAATGAAGAGCTGATCCGCGAGCACGCCCAGCGCGGCGGCTTTCCGGCCAACAAGGTTCACAAGGTCGAGCGGATGATTGATCCGACCACTGCGGAAGCCGCCGGTTGAGGGTCTGCGACGCGATGTCCGGTCGCGCACAGCCTGCGCGGACGGGGTCGCCTGCACGATGGACGAGGACGCAAATCGGCCCCCTTGACATCCCGCGCCTCTGGCGTACGCTGTACCGAACGTTCTGTGTAGCAATTACTCTAAAACAACTAGGCCTCTTTGTCTTCGATGCGTCGGAGGCACGGAGGTTTTTGTTTATTCGTTATCGTATTCTATAAGCATATTATAAGTACACACATCAGATTTCATATCACGATACGCTGATATGTTCACATATCATGGTCGTCTAGCTACGAAAAGGCGCCAGAAGGCGCGATCTACGATGGGAGGAAAACACCATGTTGAGAAAAGGTTTGAAAATCGCCCTGTTGGCAGCTGCGCTGCCGATCTGCTTGCTTGGCAGCCTTGGCAGCGCCGGCGCCGATGAAACCTGCCTCTCGCCCTATACGGCTTCGCTGATCAAGGGACAGGAAAAATACCTCCAAGTCTGGACGCTCGGCGAAAAAGGCGTCGGCGACGAAAGCGACAAGCTTGTCACGATTGATGTCGATCCCAGCTCGAAGACCTACGGCAAAGTCGTGAATGCGCTATCGGTTGGCGGTCGCGGCGAAGCCCACCACCTTGGCTTCACAGACGATCGCAAATTCATCTGGGCGGGCCGGCTGGACGACAACAAGATCTTCATCTTCGACGTCGGCACGGATCCCGCGCGACCCAAACTGGTCAATACGATCACCGATTTCGACAAGAAGACTGGTTATGTCGGGCCGCACACCTTTTACGCGCTGCCAGGCCGCATGCTCGTTGGGGCGCTTTCCAACCAGGCGGATCACGGCGGCGTCACAGGTCTCGCGACCTACAGCAATGCCGGCGAATATCTGTCGTCGCATCCCCTCCCCGTCGACAATGGCGGCGATGGCTACGGTTACGACATCGGTATCAACCCAGCCAAGAACGCTTTACTGACTTCCAGCTTCGCTGGCTGGAATAATTACATGATGGATTTTGGCGCCCTCGTGAAGGACGCAGACGCGATGAAGCGTTTCGGCGCGACGATGGTGCTCTGGAACCTGAAATCGATGAAGCCGAGCAAGGTGTTCAGTGTGCCTGGCGCCCCGCTCGAAATTCGCTGGTCGCTCAAGGACGGCGACAACTGGGCGATAACGGCGACGGCGCTCACGTCGCAGCTCTGGCTGGTGAAAAAGGACGAAAAAGGCGAGTGGATCGCAAAGGACGTCGCATCGATCGGCGATCCCGCCAAGATTCCGCTGCCTGTCGACATCTCGATCTCCGCCGACGCCAAGACCCTTTGGGTAAACACGTTCCTCGACGGGACGACGCGGCTCTTCGATATCTCCAACCCCGAGAAGCCCGTTCAGGTCTACGAAAAGAGAACCGGCGCGCAGGTGAACATGGTTTCACAGAGCTGGGACGGCAAGCGCATCTACATCACCACTTCGTTGCTGGCGAACTGGGACAAGAAAGGCGCCGACAACGAGCAGTTCCTGAAGGCTTACGACTGGAATGGCAAGGAGCTGGTCGAAAAGTTTGAAGTCGACTTTCACAAGGAGAAGCTCGGCCGCGCCCATCACATGAAATTCACCGGCGGCCCGCTTTCTTCGACCGGTTATCCCGCCGGCGAAACCAATCCCGGCTCTGGCGCCCTGTAAAAATGCCTCGCCTGGTATCGCCAGCGATTTTGGTCTCTGCTCTCGTCGCCCTCTTTCTAGGGGCGGCGAGGGACGTGCGGGCTGACGAACTGACGTCCTTGTCGCTTCCCGAGCCGGGCAGCTACAAGCTTGACCGGATCCTGCGCACCCCCTTCAGCGTCGTCTATGACGGAACCGGGTTTCCACATCTGCTGTCGTCCTACACCACGGGACGGATCACACTGCTAACCTTCTTCTACTCGGAATGTTCCGACCCCCAGGGCTGTCCGCTGGCCTGGAACGCGTTCGAGGCGATGCGCAAAAAAATAAAGGACATTCCGGAATTACGTGGCAAGGTCCGGCTCGTGTCCTTTTCATTCGATCCGCGCAACGATCGTCCGAACATTCTGGACGTCTTCGCCCAGAGCTATAACGACGACCGCGCCGTCATCCCCTGGGAATTCATCGGCGCCTGGTCAAATGCGCTCCTCAACCGAACACTCAACGCCTTTGGCCAGGATGTGCTTGTCGATCAAGCCGCCGCGAAGACCGGCGCCAATACGATCAACCACATCCTCAGGGTCTTTCTGATCGACCGCGATGGCTGGGTGCGCGAAATTTACACGTCGGCCTTCCTGAACCCGGACATAATCCTTGGCGACATCAGGACGCTGCAAATCGAGGAGGAGCAAAGCCATCTCGACAAGTAGGGAAAACCACCGGCTACGTAGGCGGCTGGCGCTTGTTCTCTGCGCGGCCCTTCCAATGATCTGCGAAGCGGACATCGGGAACGCCGCGAGCGGCGGCGCACCGCCTCTCGGCCTGCCTCCAGCGCCGGTTGCGCGCGCCGATGACTCGCTGATCGAACTAGGCAAGAAGCTCTTTTTCGACCGGCGGCTCTCCTTCAATCAAACCATGTCCTGTGGCATGTGCCATATCGAGGCGCAGGCCTTCACATCGAACGAAGTCGCCGTCTCTGTCGGCATGGAGGGCAAGAGTCTGCGTCGCAATGCTCCCAGCCTATACAATGTCGCCTACGAGCAGAAACTGTTTCGTGACGGGCGCGAACTCTCCCTGGAGACCCAGGTCTGGTCTCCGATCGTGTCTGCGGATGAAATGGCTGCCCCTTCCGTCGGCTGGGTGCTGGCCCGCATCAAGGCGATGGCGGATTACACGCCCTTGTTCACCCGCAACTTCCCCGACCGCGGCCCAACGATGGACACGATCGGCGTCGCCATCGGCGCCTACGAACGCACGCTGCTGCTCGGCAATTCGCGCTTCGACCGCTGGCGTTACGGCGGGGAGTCGGACGCGTTGACGGCAAAGGAGAGCCAGGGTTTCGACTTGTTCACCGGCAAGGCCGGCTGCGTGGCCTGCCACCAGATCGGGAATGACGCCGCTCTGTTCGAGGATGGAAAATTCCACGACACCGGGCTCGGCTACGCAAAGTCCATGGGGATCGGCCAATCCGCATTTGACCTGCGTCTGGCGGAGGGCAACGTGACGCGCCGCAGCCAGGATGATATCCGCGCGATCAGCAGTCCGCCCGCGAACGATCTCGGGCGTTTCGAAGTGACGCAAAATCCCGACGATCGCTGGGCGTTCAAGACCCCAAGCCTGCGCAACGTCGCCTCGACCGCTCCCTACATGCACGACGGCTCGATCAAAACTCTGCCTGATGTCGTCGACTATTACGATCGTGGCGGCGACGACAGTCCCAACAAAAGCAGCCTGATTTCGCCGCTGCACTTGAACGCGGAAGAGAAGCAGGCGCTTGTCGCCTTTCTCGGCGCGCTGACCGGAGCTAAGCCCTGATGCAGCTTACCGTATTGGTCGCCTCATCGAAAAAGAGCTGGATTTGTGGGCTTGTTGCCATGACGCGCCCCCGTTGATATTTGTTATTTTGAATGTATAGGCAGCGAATTGGCTTTAAATTGGGTCCGGCGACTACTCATGAATATTTGAATCAGTTGCTCTCGACGATTTTCCCGGCGTCAAGCGTGACGATCTCCTCCATGCGCTCCAGTCCGGCGAACTGGTGGGTGAGCAACAGCAAGGTTCGGCCGGCGGTTCGCCGCAAGACGCCATCGAGAACCTTTTGCGCGGTTTCCGCGTCAAGGCCTTCGGTCGGCTCGTCGAGAACAAAGATCGAGGCTTCTGTCAACAAAGCCCGCGCTACTGCAAGGCGCCGGGCCTGTCCTCCAGACAGTCGCGTCCCGGCGACCCCGATCTGGGTGTCCAGCCCCTCCGGCAGGTCGCGGATCGTTGCTTCAAGCTGCACGGTCGCCAGCGCAGACCAAAGCTCCTCGGCCGTCGCTTGCGGCCGCGCCAGACGGAGATTTTCCGCGACCGTCGCCGAAAAAAGATGCGGAGACTGGCCGACAATGACGATGCTCGAGCGGATGGACTCCATGGCCAGATGCGGCAATGGTACTCCACCCAGGCGGATTTCGCCGCTGGTCGGATCGCGGAAGCGCACAAGAAGATCGGCGATGCTCGATTTTCCCGCGCCGCTAGCGCCGACAAGGGCGATACGCGCCCCCTCCTTGACCGACAGGTCGATATTGGTCAGGGCGGGACGCCGGGCGTCGGGATAGCTCAGGCTGACGGAATCCAGCACGAGCTCGAAGGTTTGCGGAAGCGAGACGGGATTGTCGGGATCGACGACGTTTGGCTTGCGATCCAGCAAGGCGAACAGCCGTTCGGCCGAAGCAAGCGTCCCGAACAGACCGGCGAAGGCGGCGGGAACGCCGCCAAACGCCTCGAATGCAGCCAGCGCCGCCAAGGCCGCCAGCGTCAGATCGGGTCCGGCCAGCGCGCCTGAACGTACAAGCGGAACGCCAAAAGAGAGAACTGCGACAGCGGCCAGTTCGCCCGTGACGCCGACGCTGATCTGGCCGAGAGAGCCGATGCCGGCGAGGCGCCCTTCCGCCGTCAGCAAATTCTCCATCCTTTGGTCGAGCAAGTCGAAACGGGTTTGGGCCGCTCCCGTCAGCAGCAGGGGCGCCAGGCCCTCAATGTCGTCGACGAGGCTTGTGCGGATTTCGGCCTGGACCGCCGTGACGGCTTGGCTCGGCGCGCGGCCGGCAAAAGCCGCCAGCGCCGGAGCGAAAATTCCTGCGACGACGAGCGTAAGGCCTACGGCCGCGCCCAAAGCCACATTCCAGCGCGCCAGTACGCCAATCATAATCATTGAGGCGAGAATGGCGACGGCGAGCGGTGAAATGAGGCGCAGGAAAACCAGTTCCAACCGGTCGATGTCACCTCGCAGCCGTTCGGCGATGTCGCCCGACCGCAAGTTTCCGAGGGCGGCCGGAGCAAGCGGCTCAAGGCAGCCGAAGACAAAGCCGCGCAATCCGCCGATCAGGCGGAAGGTCGCCTCGTGGCTGATAAGGCGATCGAGATAGCGCCCGCCGGTGCGCAGGATGGCCAAGGCGCGGATCAATGCTGCGGGTGTAAAATAATTCATCGTCCCACCCGCCAGACCTGCGGCGGCCATGGCGGTGATGAACCAGCCCGATGTCGCCATCAGTCCGATATTGGCCAAAGCGCTGACGAGCGATACGAGTATGGAGGCGACGATCCACCAGGCATAGGGACGATAAAGGCCAAGCAGACGCCCGAGACTTTTCATCGCGCCGCCTCGCCGCCGGCCAATGAACCCAGCCGCGCGCTGGAAATCAGGCGCGCGTAAAGCCCGCCAGCGGCAAGCAGGGT
The DNA here is from genome assembly GCF_041915505.1 of Rhodoblastus sp. Classification (GTDB taxonomy): domain Bacteria; phylum Pseudomonadota; class Alphaproteobacteria; order Rhizobiales; family Beijerinckiaceae; genus Rhodoblastus. The sequence continues at coordinate 22,205 of NZ_JAYSBG010000002.1, forward strand.
TTCATGGCGTCCCGCCTCGACGATCAGCCCTCGATCCATCACCAGAATGCGGTCAGCATGCCGCACCGTCGCCAAGCGGTGCGCGATCGTGATCATCGTCCGCCCTGCAGCCAGTTCCGCGACGGCCATCGCCAAGGATTTTTCCATCGCCGGATCGAGATGGGCGGTCGGTTCGTCGAACAGGACCAGCGGCCCGGGTCGGTAAAAGGCGCGGGCGAGGGCCAAACGCTGAGCCTCGCCGCCGGACAGACCAAAGCCGTTTTCGCCGAGGCGCGTATGGACGCCCTGCGGCAGCCTCGCGACCAGGACATCCGCGCCGGCGGCGGAAAGCGCGTTCTCGACAGCGGTTTCGATATCTCCCTTTGCCGGACAGCGGCCCATGGCGACATTCATCATGACGTCGCCGTCGAAAAGATGCGGGCGCTGGGGCGCATGGGCGATGAGGCCGCGCCACGCATCGATATCCAAGACGCTCAAAGGGACGCCATCGACCAGAACCCGGCCCGCGCTGGCTTCGACAAAGCCAAGCAGAAGAGCGAAAAGCGTGCTCTTGCCGCCTCCGCTGGGGCCGACGAGGGCGACATGTTCGCCCGCCGCAATTTCCAGATTGACGCCGTCAAGGGCGGGCGGGCCGTCGTCATAGGCGACGCTGACGCGCTCAAACCGCAAGCCGACAGCTTTTTCGGGAGACAACCGCAAAGATTGCGCAGGTGATCGGGGAATTGGCCGATCCAGAAAGGCGACAATGCGTTCCGCCGCCGCCGTCGCCTCCATTTTGGCGTGGCGCTCGACGCCAACCACGCGAATGGGCGCATAAAATTCCGGCGCCAGCAGCAGGACGAAAAAGCCGATGTGAAAACCGATTTCGCCCCACATCAGGCGGAAGCCGACGAGCACCGCCGTCAAGGCGATGGCGACGGTGGTGAAAAACTCCAGAACGAGCGCCGAGAGAAAGGCTATGCGCAGCACTGCCATCGTGTCGCGGCGATAGGTCTCCGCCATTTGCGTGACAACGTTGACCTCGCGTTTGGCGGCGCGGAAAATTTTCAAGTCGGACAGGCCCTGCACGGCGTCGAGCAGATGGCCGCCGAGGCGAGCCAGGGTCGCCCACGCGCGCTTATTGGCGCGCTCGGCGCCTTGCCCGACAAAGACCAGGAAAACCACGGCCAGCGGCAAGGTGACGGCGAAGATCGCCCCCGTCTTCCAGTCGAGGGGCGCGACGAAGGCCAGAATGGCGAAGGGGATGACAGCACTCGTCGCCAGAGCGGGAAGATAGCGCCGCCAATAAGGCTCGATCGCCGTCACCGCGTCGGAAAAGGTCGTCACCAATTCGCCGGTAGGCGCATCCACAAGGCGCACCGGACCGAGCGCGCGGGCATGATCGAGCAGATTGCGAAACAGGGTTTTGCGCACGCGCGCAGACGCCTGGAAGGCGGCCTGATCGGCGATCCAGCCGAGCGCGGCCCGAAGCAGCGTCAGGAGCACCATAAATTTTATGCCGCCCGCGAGCGCCGTGAGATCGGCGCCGCCAAAGACGGCGTCATTGACAATGCCGGACAAGGTCCAGGCGAAGGCGATGACGACCGCCCCCCGCGCAACACCCGCCGCGAGCGCAACCGGAAGAGCGGCGCCGGCGGCAGGGCGCAGGGATTTAAGAAATGCGGTTGCGTCCGTCATGACAGCCTTGGCGTCGCGCCAGTCCGCGGAAAAGAGCGCGTCCGGACATGTTTGGGGCGCCATGTCCGGACGCTAGCGTGAAGGCGATCAGCGATTATTCGCGTCCCCGCCATTGCGGTCGAGATTGTCCTGAAACTCGTACCACATCACATTGATGACGCCGATCGCCGCGGCGGCGGAGACGCCAAGAATCCAAGCAAAATACCACATGCGCGAAATTCCTTTTCAATAGGCGGAATGCGAATGCGCGTCGATTTCTTCCGCCGTGACCCGGCCCCACATGTTGGCGTAGCACCAGATGGTGTAACCAAGAACGATCGGCAGCAGAAGCACCACGGCCCAGAACATCACGGTCAGGGTCAGATGGCTCGACGAGGCGTCCCAGATGGTCAAGCTGGAGCGCAAATCGAGGCTGGACGGCATGACGAAAGGAAACATCGACAGGCCGGCGGATCCGATGATCCCGGCCATGCCCAAGGCGCTGGACACGAAGGCGAGTCCGGGGCGGCGCGCCATAGAGAGCAAAGCGGTCAACTGGGGGCCGGCGATTCCGAGCGCCGGCGCGATCAAGGCGACGGGCATGCGTCCGTAGATGTCGAACCAGGCGTGCGCCGCCCGCGCGACTTCCTTGTCGAGCGGATTGGGCATGGCGCCATGAGGCGGTTCGCTCACGATGCGATAGCCGTCGACGCCGAACCACAGCCAGACCCCCGCGAGCGCAAAGGCAAGCGAAACCAGCGGCGACAGTTTCATCACCATGGCGCGCGAGCGGGACGCGACGGGATCGTCGGCGCGCAATTGCAGCCAGACACCGCCATGGACGCTGAGCATGGTCAGGCTGATGACGCCGGCCAACAAGGCGAAGGGGTTGAGAAGCGGCAAGAGCGCGCCGAACAGGCTGCCCTGATAATGCGAGCGCAGCATGTCGTCGAGGTGGAACGGTACGCCCTGAAGCAGGTTGCCGAAGGCGACCCCGAAAATCAGCGCCGGAATGGCGCCACCGAAAAACAGACCCCAGTCCCAGGCGTTGCGCCAGCGGTTGTCCTCGATTTTCGAACGATAGTCGAAGCCAACAGGGCGGAAGAACAAGGCGAACAGCACGAGCAGCATGGCCAGGTAAAAGCCGGAGAAGGCTGCGGCGTAGACGGCGGGCCAGGCGGCGAAAAGCGCGCCGCCAGCGGTTATGAACCACACCTGATTGCCGTCCCAATGCGGACCGACTGTATTGATGGCGATGCGCCGCTCCGTATCGGTGCGCGCGACGAAAGGCAGGAGACTTCCGACTCCCATATCCATCCCGTCAGTGATGGCGAAGCCCATCAGAAGCGCGCCGACGAGAATCCACCATGCGAATTTCAGGGTTTCATAATCGAACATGATTTGTCCTTCCCTCGCTCATTCGGCCGGAAGAGCGTGGGGCTTGGCCCCGCGTTCGAAGTGATAGCGTCCAAGCCCCAGCGAACTCGGCCCGAGGCGGATGAATTTCTGCATCAGATAAACTTCGATTATGAGCAGACCCGTATAGAACAGGACGAATCCGCTCAGCGAGAAAATCAGATCGCCGGATGTGAGACTCGAGGTCGCCAGAAAAGTCGGCAGAACTTCGCCGATCGCCCAGGGCTGGCGGCCGAACTCGGCGACAAACCAGCCGAATTCCGAAGCGATCCAGGGCGCAGGAATCGCCAGAACCGCCATCCACAACAGCCAGCGATTCTGCTCCAGTCGCTTGGTGGCGTTGAGCCAGAAGCCCGCGGCGAAGATGAACAGCATGGTGAAGCCCAGCCCGACCATGACCCGGAAGCCCCAGAACAGCGGCCACACTTTGGGAATGGTGCTTTTTGCGGCGGCCTTGATGTCGGCCTCGGTGGCCTTGGTCGGATCCTCGACGAACTGCTTCAGCAGCAGGCCGTAGCCAATGTCCCTGGCGTGGGCGCTGAAGGCAGCCAGCGTCGCGGGCGATTTGTCGCCGGCGCGAATTTTCATCAGATCGCCATAAGCGATCATGCCGGAGCGGATGCGCGTCTCATGTTGCGCGGTCAACTCATCGAGGCCAGTCACCTGTTTGTCGAGCGACCGCGTGGCGATGAGGCCCATCAGCCCCGGAATCTGAATTTTATCTTCGGTCTCCTGCTTTTCCTGCGAGGGAAGGCCGAACAAGGTGAAGGCGGCCGGAGCGGGCTCGGTATGCCATTCGGCCTCGATCGCGGCGAGCTTCACCTTTTGCACGTCGCCCAATTCGTAGCCGCTCTCATCGCCGAGCACGATTACCGAAAGACACGAGGCGAGGCCGAAGCCGACAGCGACCGCGAAGGAACGCCTTGCAAATGGCAGATCGCGGCCTTTCAAAATGTACCAAGCGGAAATGCCGAGCACGAACATCGAGGCGGTGACATATCCCGCAGCGACCGTGTGGACGAATTTCACCTGCGCGACGGGGTTGAAAAACACATCCGCGAAACTCTGCATCTCCATGCGCATGGTTTCGGGGGAAAAGACCGCGCCGACTGGATTCTGCATCCAGCCATTGGCGACGAGAATCCACAACGCGGACAGGTTGGAGCCGAGCGCCATCAAGAAGGTGACCGCCAGATGCTTGCGCTTCGACAATTTCTCCCAGCCGAGGAAAAACAGGCCGATGAAGGTCGATTCCAGAAAGAAGGCCATCAGGCCTTCGATCGCCAGAGGCGCGCCAAACACATCTCCAACATAATGCGAATAATAGGACCAGTTCGTGCCGAATTCGAACTCCATCGTCAGCCCGGTGGCGACGCCCAGCGCAAAGTTGATGCCGAAAAGCTTGCCCCAGAAACGGGTCATGTCTTTGTAAATTTCCTTGCCGGTCATGACATAGACCGTCTCCATGATGACCAGGAGCCAAGACAGGCCGAGGGTCAGCGGCACGAAGAGGAAGTGGTACAAAGCCGTGGTCGCGAACTGCCATCGCGATAGCTCAACGAATGTCGGATCGATCATGGCGAATGGTGCCTTTCATTCGGGCGTGGCCGAGCGGCGGTTCGACCGTTTCGCGACAGCTGCTCAAACATAGATAACTTATATAAGAATAAACATATATTCACAATATAAGATTTGTTCAGCCTGCCCGAAAGCGGCCGGGCGACCTTGGCGGAAAGGCGCGGAAAACGATTGGGCGCCGATCACGGAGAGCCAGCAATGTCAGCGCGTTGAGATCAGTCCTCGTGCAGCGCGCAGTTCCCCCCGGAGGCCGTGTCATAGTGTCGCAACTCGTCGGCGGAGGATGGAAAATGCCGCCCCGAGTAAATCGGGACGGCTCTTAAAACATGATCGCGGCGATGCGACGGGCGAGAATGTCTGCCTATATCAAGACTATCATTTCCAATGCCGATAGGTCGCGCTCCAGCGCTGAAATGCCGGCAAATGCCGCTCGCGGGACGCCAGCATCAGCCTTGTGAAAACGTGCGTAATCGCGGGAAAAGCCACTACCGCGGGTAGCAGGCGAGTCTCGTAGAGGCTGACATTGTGCTTTTCCTCATCGACCGCGAGGTCGCAAGCGCAGGCACGAGAAGCCGGCACGCTGCGCCGGATGTCGTCGCTGCCAATATAGGAATTGGCGGGAATGTCCCGGCCATAGGCGCGAAGGATTTCGATGAGCTTGTTGGCGTGCCTATCCTCGGAATCGACGATATGCGCGAAGGGTAGGGCGCCAGGAAAGCGTTCAAGCACGGCGAGATAGAAGGCCCGCGCCCGATACTCGTCGTCGAGCGCTTCGAGCACAGCGGCATGGGCCTCCACCCTAAGCGGCGCGCCGACCTCGATCGCGACGGACAGATCGCATCCATGCGCAGCGCCGTCCTGGCGACGACGGCCATGACCGCGACCGCACCCGCATCCGTTTGGAGCCTCTTGTTGTTGGGATTGCATTTGGTTCTCCTGATGGAAAAAGACCCTATTCGAATGGGAACAAGCCGCCGCGCCGGCGATACGGCCTGCCGATCAGGCTTCGTGCGAATTATCGATCGGACGATCGCATGCCGCATTTTTGATCTGGGGCATGGACAGAACCCCCTACAGGCGGACGATGATTGGGCCTATAAGTTATACCGTCAATCTATCTTCGAGGGGCCGCATGCGACTGAACGCCGCAACCAATGGCGCAATGCGCATTCTGATGGCCTGTCGCGAAGACCGGTCGTTGGCGATGCCGGATATGGCGCGCCAGCTCGGGCTCGGCGAAGCCATCGTGCTCAAAACCTGTCAGGAACTGACGCGGGCCGGGTTCATCACTGGCCGGCGCGGTCGCGGCGGCGGTTATCGTCTCGCCAAGCCAAGCGACAAGATCACGGTCATGGAAATCATTGAGTTGTTTGAACCCAAGGAGAATCTGTTTCCTTGCCGCCTGAACTTAAGCGGCGAGTGTCGCATCATTGCGCTATGCAAGCTGCGCCGCGCCTGCGAGCGTGCTTACGCGGCCTTTCGCGGGGCGCTGGACAATCTGACTCTCGCCGATCTCAGCTTTGAAGAATTGTAAAAGTGAGGCGATCAGGGGCAGCCGTGATCTCGGTGCAATGCATGGGTCGCGGACGCGCCAGACGCAAGACATCGAGAATCTCGTCGCCATTGTCGGAAATGTCCGCCAGCGTGAACGCGTCGAGAGTTGCGAGAAAGGCCTCAGTTGCTCGCAACAGGGCGGGGCGCAATCGGCAGCGATCCATGAGTGGACAGGTGTTGGTCGCCGGGTCGAAACATTCGACGAGGGCGAATCCATCCTCCGTCCGCCGAATGATTTCGCCGAGTGAAATCGAATCCGCCGGGCGCGCGAGACGGAAACCGCCCTTGTTGCCGCGAATCGTTTCCAGATAGCCCCAGGCGCCGAGTTGATGGACGCATTTGACCAGATGTGTCTTCGAAATCCCGAAACCGTCGGCGACTTCCCCGATGGTGCTAACCCCGGGGAACCGTGCCGCGGCAACCATCAGCACTCTGAGGGTGTAATTGGAATAGCTCGTCAGTTTCACGTTGGCTGCTTTGTTTTGGCGGGAACCGCGCCAATCCCTCCCGTCTTCGAGACGATCGGGAAGGGAGGATATCGACTGTCTCAAGCGATACAGTTTACACCGGTCACCATTTGGGTGAAAGCCCGAAACCAATTTTCGGGGCCCTTGCCACAAAGCAGGCGCGACGCGAGCGTCCGCGCCGACGAAAGGCTACAATACGAGGGATATCTGCGTCGTCAGGAAACAAATGAGGCGATCCGAGAACTGGCAAAGAATGGAACCTCAATTCGGCAGATTGTCCGACAAACAGGTCACAGCCGGAAGCTTGTTCGAGATGTATTACGCGGCCATCGATTGGATGTATTCCGTACGCGGCCCTGCTCGTTGGATAGCTGGCTGCCCTGGCTCAACAGTCCTGGGAGGAAGGCGCACGAAACGCCTTGCCAACGCGCCCGGCTTCGGCGGGCGGAAGCGGCGATTATATTGAATTGGGCCAATTGTGGCGTAGCCAGGACGAAGACTCCTGGAGCAAAACGGTGCACTCGAATTATTTTGAGCGCGGAACAGTCCGCGCGCTTAAAATCCATGGAACTCTGCGTATTGTTCGACAATCGGCGCTACAGGTAATGGATCGCGGTGACAGTGTCAGAATGTCAGGCAGGCGATTAACTGAATGCTGTTGTTTTCGTTGTCGCCGAGCGCGTCCTCAGCATCATCGCCTTGCCTTCGGAATCTAGCCGGCTCGACACTGTGGTATCAACAGTCCCTAACCATGGGGTCGGCCGCTGATCGAGGGCGCAACGGCGACTGCTCTTGCGCCATGACTTCACGGCTTCTCCGCATGACGGCTCTTGAGCTTCCCATCGGCCGACATCGCGTCGACACAAGGCGCCGATCGCGCCCGCCGTCGGTTCAGCACCAGCTCGCCTGATCGGGGTTCGGCTCCCGAAGCAATTCCTGGATATTCGCCTCAATGATCCTGTAGCCGACATTGCCGTAAAGCTTCTGACGGCCCTGGTTCAGAATCAGGGTTGGACTGCCCTTTACGCCGAGAACATCCGCCTCCTTGTAATCCGCTGACAAAGCGGCATGGGCGCGGCCCGTGTCGAGATAGTCCTGGATCGCCGCCGCGGGGGCGCCCGCGGCCTCGCCCACGGCGCGCTGCACGTCGAGCCGCGCGATGTCTCTTCCATCCACGAAGAAGGCGTGGCGCATCGCGCCAAGAGCGCGTTCAAAACTTCCCGCCGCGCATTTGTCGTCCTGCTCGGCGAGATGGACCGCCTTGAGAAACAGATGGGGCGAGAGGGAGGATTGCGGCCGCACGCCGCGCCACAGATCGTCGTGAAGTTTCACCTCGGGGAAGCCCTCCGCCGCATGGCGCACGTGAGCGGCAAAGCCGTCATAACCGCCGCGGGTTCCCCAGGATGTCGCGATCTTGTTCGGTACGTCGCCGAAGACCGAACAGAAGCGGAATTCGAGACCGACCTGATCGCTGAAGGTCCTGCGGACGGCGGCGATGCGAAGTTCGGCGAAGAAAGCCCAAACGCAGAGGACGTCGGAAAAATACAGGATCGGAACCACCGGCATGTCTTCGCCCTCGGGCGGGGCCGCGCTCGCGCCGCCGCCCCGCAGTCTCGTCTGTTGCAACATGGCCCAGGCGACGGCTGGACAGCAAGGCGTCAACCGATCCAGTCGCAAAATCGACCCGGCGCCCAGGAAAAATCCTGTGCTTTTGCCATGCGCGCCGCAGGTGTAAGCAGAGGCGCGGCGAAGCGAGCCAGGAGGCGAAGCCATGGCGGTTCAACCCGGTCGGAACGATCTCAAAGCGCAGTCCTGGCCCATGGCGCGGAGCGCGCAAAGCCTCGGACTTGCCTATATCGGCATTGTCAATGGCCTGTTCGCCACGCTTCGGCGGCTCGATGTCGCGGAGGCGAACCGACTCGCCGAAGCGGCCGGCATGGATCCCGGCTATGTCCGCTGCTGGTGCGACGCCGCTTACGCCTTCGGCTATCTGGAGGCGGAGGGCGAGCGGTTCCGCTTGTCCGAGGCCGGCGCCGCGATGGACCCGCAGGCGCCGGAGACGCTGATGCCCGTCGCCGTCCAGGCCATGCTGAACATGCACATGGCTGAGAGGGCGGCCGAGTTGATGCGCAGCGGCGCGCGTCCCGGCGAGCAAGTCATGGCTGAGCGCGCGACGCTTCTTCCCTGGTTCGGCCCGATGCTGGAGGCCAGTTTCTCGGCATTTTTCGCGGAGACCATCGGCCCCGGCGTTCCGATCTTCGCTGAGGTCGACGCCCGCGGCGGACTGGTCGTCGATCTCGGCTGCGGCAATGGCTGGTATTTGCGGGCTTTGGCGCGCCGCTTTCCAAATCTGCGCGGCGTCGGACTCGACGGCTTCGCGGAAAATATCGCCCAGGCGCAGCGTCTCGCCGAAAAGGACGGGCTTGGCGAGCGCCTGCGCTTCGCCCCAGGCGACGCGCATGAATTCACGCTCGACGGGCCAGCAGACATCATCGCCATGAACCGCGCCCTGCACCATGTCTGGGAAGCGGGCGGCGCGGTCTTCATCCGCCGCCTGCGCGACAATCTCCGCCCCGGCGGAGCCGCCGTTATCTGGGAGCCGGATTGGCCGGCTGACCGCGCCGCTTTGCGCGCCCCGGCGCGCCGAGGCTTCGCCTTCCAGAATCTCACCGAATATGTGCAAGGCAATCATCTGTTGCGCGCGGAAGAAATCGCCGAAGCCTTCGCGGCGGAAGGCATGCAGCCGGAAATCCACCGTTTCGGCGAAGGCCCCGAAGCGGTCGTGGTCGCGCGCCGCGCCAGCTGATCGCTGAAATATTATTTAATTGCCCGACAGGAAAAAATCGCGACATCTGAACGTCGTTCGTCGAAGCGAGCCGCGAGCGATATGACAGAAAACGGGGTCGGGCTGACGACCGACGAAGCGCGCCGCCGCCTCGCGGAATTCGGGCCAAATTCGCTGGATGAGCGGGAGACCGCGCCCTGGTTGCGATTTCTGGCGAAATTTTCCGCGCCGGTTCCCTGGATGCTCGAGGCCGCTGTCGCGCTTCAACTCGTTCTCGGAAAATATGTCGAAGCCGCGGTCATTGGCATGCTGGTCGTGTTCAATGCGGCGCTCGCTTTTTTCCAGGAGGCGCGCGCCCAGGCGACTCTCGACGCGCTGAAAACCCGTCTTGCGCTGATCGCGGTCGTGCGTCGCGATGGCGTCTGGAGCGCGATCCCCGGCGCCGAACTGGTCCCCGGCGACCTGGTCAAATTGTCGCTGGGCGGGGTCGTCGGCGCTGATCTTCGCCTGCTCGAAGGCGAGGTCCTGCTCGACCAGTCCATGCTTACCGGTGAATCCCTGCCTGTCGAGGCGGGGCCGGGCGCCTCCGCCTATGCCGGCGCTCTGGTGCGACGCGGCGAAGCCGTCGCCGAAGTGACGGCCACGGGCCGGCGGACCCGTTTCGGCCATACGGCGGAACTGGTGCGAACGGCGCACGTGGTCAGTTCACAGCAGAAAGCCGTGCTCCGCGTCGTGCGCAATCTGGCGATTTTCAACGGCTTCGTCGTGCTGTTCCAGACTGGTTACGGGCTTTGGTGTCATTTGCCGTTCACGGAGATCGTCCCACTGACGCTGACGGCGGTCCTCGCCGCGATACCGGTCGCGCTGCCTGCGAGTTTCACTTTGGCGACGGCGCTGGCCGCGCGCGCCCTGGCGAAGCGTGACGTCCTGCCGACCCGTCTTTCGGCGGTGGACGAAGCCGCAACCATGGACGTGCTCTGCAGCGACAAAACCGGCACGCTGACCCGCAACGAACTCGCCGTCGCGGCCATTGAGCCCATAGGCGGCTTTGGCAAGGATCACGTATTGGCGCTCGCGGCCCTTGCCAGCGCTGACGCGGGTCAGGACCCAGTCGACGCGGCGATCCGCCTTGCCGCCGGCGAGGCCAAAGCGGCGATGGCCTGGACGCGATCCGCCTTTTTCGCCTTCGATCCGACGACCCGGATGTCGCGCGCCGAGGCGCTCGACGAGCGGGGAGATCGCGTTGAAATCGTCAAGGGCGCTTTCGCCGAGGTGAGGAAGATCGCCCAGGCGCCGAATTCGGCTTCCGCAAGCGTGGAAAGGCTGCAGGCGCAAGGCTTTCGCGTTCTGGGCGTCGCTGCGGGCGCGCCCGGGGATTTGCGGCTGGCGGGCTTTGTCGCCCTGAGCGATCCGCCGCGCGCCGATTCGGCCGGCCTGATCGCCGATTTGCGCGCCATGGGCGTCGGGACGGTCATGCTGACAGGCGACGCGCCGACGACGGCGACCGTCGTCGCGCGCGCGGTCGGGATTGAAGGCGCGGTCCACCCGCCCGGCGCGCCGCCCGCATCCGTGACGCTGGAGGATTACGGCGTCTTCGCCGGGGTTTTCCCGGAGGATAAATTCGCCATCGTGAAAGCGTTCCAGGCGGCGGGCCATACGGTCGGCATGTGCGGCGACGGAGCCAATGACGCGCCGGCCTTGCGACAGGCCCAGATCGGCATAGCGGTTTCGACAGCGACCGACGTCGCCAAATCGGCGGCTGGCATCGTTCTCACCAGACCCGGCCTGGAGGGCGTGCTCGCCGCGGTCCGGGAAGGACGGGCGGCCTTCCAGCGCATTCTGACCTATGCCTTGCGCTCACTCACCCGCAAGCTTGATCAGCTTCTTTTCCTGACATTCGGCCTGGTTTTGACCGGCCACGCGATCTTGACGCCCATGTTGATGGTGATCCTGATGAGCACGGGCGATTTTCTCGCCATGGCCGCCACCACCGACAATGTCACTCCGTCAGAAAAGCCGAACGTCTGGCGCATCGATGCGCTGACCGGGGCGGCGGTCGTTCTGGCGCTCTGCGATCTGGCGTTTTGCAGCGGCGTCCTCGCCTATGGAAAGTTCCAGCTGGCCTTGTCGCTCGACGCCCTGCGAACGCTCGCCGCCGTGACGCTGGTCGCGTGTGGGCAGGCGGTGCTTCTGGTGGTGCGCGAGCGCCGCGCGATGTGGCGTTCGCGTCCCAGCGGGATTTTCCTTCTGGCCTCGTGCGCCGATCTCGCCGTTATTGCGATTCTGGCGACGCAGGGGATTTTCATGGCGCCCTTGCCGGCGCGAGTCGTCGTCGGAATTTTCGTGGCCGCGGCCGTTTTCGCCGTCCTGCTCGACCGGGTGAAGCTGATTGTGTTCCGGCGTTTTCGCATCTCCTGACCCGCGTGGACGGGTTTTTCTATGCGGCTCCTGTTTCCGCGACGGCGAGGACAATCCGCGATCGCTCGAACATCATGTCCCCGCCCGCGATCAAAGCGGCGGAAAGCGTCAGTTGGCGGCTTTCCAGGCCGCGAAGCCGCCGGCCAGATTGAACACATTCGCATAGCCCATATCGACCAGCGTCTTGGCCGCAAGCGTTGAGCGGCCGCCGGAGGCGCAATAGACGACGATGCGGTCGGCGCGCGCGATTTCCGGCTTGTGCATCGGGCATTCGGGGTCGGCGAAGAATTCAAGGAAGCCGCGCGGCGCATGGAACGAGCCCGGAATGGCCCCGCTCGCGACTTCCGGCCCCTCGCGCACGTCGAGGAACAGGACCGAGGGGTCGTCGGCAAGCGCGAGGGCGTCATGGACGGAGAGCGTGTCGATGATGGCGTTGGCTTCGGCGAGCATCTGCTTGAAGCCTTTTTTCAGCGGGCTCTTGAGGCTCATAAGGTCGGTCCTTTCGGCTTTTTCGGGGGTGTGGCGGAACAAAAGGTTTCGGCAAGGATGATGACGAACTTCCCGATATTCTCGTCGCTGAGCGAATAGAACACCGTCTGGTGAGAACGCCGCGCCGTGACGATCCGGTCCTTGCGTAGCAGCACGAGATGGCGCGAAACGGTCGAGATCGTGACGCCGACGGTTTCCGCGAGGCTGGTCACCGAACATTCCTGTCCGGCCAGCGCGCAGACGATTCGCAGCCGCGCCGGGTGGGCGAGAGCCTTGATCAGTTCGCTGGCCTCGGAGGCGGCGATATCGAAGCGCTTGACATCCATATGGCAATATTTGCATATATTTGAATATATGCAAATCAAATCGAGCGTGGATCGCCCCTTCATGCGCATGCCAAGCCCAGTTTCATTCGTCCTCCGAGGCGTCGCCGCCGCAACGCTCCTCGCCGGGTTCGCCGGCGCTGCGGCGGCGGGCGAGATCGTTGTCGAAAAGCGCAAGGTCCCCGATATGAAGGCCATGTTCGGCCAGGTGCAGAGCCGCGACGTGACGCCGGCGCGCACGCGCATTGGCGGCACTTTGATCAGTCGTTCGGTCGAGGAGGGCGCGCCGGTCAAGGCCGGCGACGTCATCGCCGTCGTCACCGACGAAAAGCTCGCCCTGCAGGCGCAATCGCTCGACGGCCAGTTGAGCGCGCTGCAATCACAGCTCGACAACGCCAGTGACGCGCTGAAACGCGCCGAGGAATTGCTGCCGCGCGGCTTCATCACCAAGGCGGCCTATGACCAGGCGCGGACCAATGTGGATGTGCTGCAACATCAGATCGAGGCGATGCGCTCGCAGCGCGCCGTGGTGTCGCAGCAGATGAGCGAAGGCAGCGTGCTCGCGCCCAAAGACGGCCGCGTCCTGACGCTTTCGGCCATTCCCGGCGCAGTGGTCATGCCCGGAGAGG
>NZ_JAYSBG010000003.1:0-35144 GCF_041915505.1 Rhodoblastus sp.
ACGCCTGCATGATCGGCGACACGACCTTCGACATGGCGATGGCTCATGCGGTCGGCGCCCATGCGATCGGCGTCGGCTGGGGCTATCACCGCCATGAAAAGCTGACCAAGGCCGGCGCGGCGCGGATCGTGCCGGATTTTTTCGCCTTGCGCGCGGCGCTCAGGGAATTCGGGCCGAGTCCAGCGCATGCGTGACGATCTGAGCGGCATTTTCGTCGAATCCGGAGAGCGCGATCCGTTAAAGGCCGCGCAGCGGGAGATGAAACGCCCGCTGCCGAAGAAATTCTATGCCGAGGTCGGAATCGTCCCCGAGGGCGACGGCTTCGGCGTGGCGCTCGACGACAAGCCGCTGCGCACGCCGGCCCGCGCGCCGCTGGTCGTTCCGACCCACGCTCTGGCCGAGGCTGTGGCCGAGGAATGGCGTCGGCAGGGAGAGTTGATCGACCCCGCCGACATGCCGATCACGCGCATGGTCAATACGGCGCTCGACGGCGTGGCGCGCGAAATGGCGGCAACGGCGGCGGAAATCGCCAAATTCGCGGGTTCGGACCTGGTCTGCTATCGCGCGGGCGAGCCGGACAGCCTTGTCGCGGCGCAGGACGCCGCCTGGACGCCGGTGCTCGATCATTTCCGCGACTCTCACGCCGCGCGCTTCATCTGCGCCGAGGGCGTGATCTTTGTCGCGCAGCCGCCGGAATCGCTGGCCGCGATCGAGGCGCTGGTAGCGTCCGAGGCGGCGCGGCCGGACGGGGCGCTGCGTCTGACGGCGCTGCATGTCATGACGAGCCTCACCGGTTCGGTTCTGATCGCGCTGGCTTTGGCGCATGGCGCGCTCGGGTTCGACGCCGCCTGGAGCGCCGCCCATGTCGACGAAGACCACGAATGGCGCCTGTGGGGCGAGGACGACGAGGCCGCCGCGCGCCGCGCCGAGCGCCTGAAGGAAATGCGCGCGGCCTATGAGCTTTATGCGGCTCTGGGCTGAGACTTTGACGCGCCCTGCGACGCGAGGCCTCTTTCCAAACTGTCCGCCGGCGCCCATCTCTCGCCAAAACGCGCCGCCCCTGTTCAGGACCAATTGAATGGATCGCCGCCTCAAGCATGCTTTGCTCACCCTCGCGGCGATCGTCTTCCTGATCGAGGCGTGGCTTTGGGACAAGTCGATCCTGCTCGGGCGATGGGCGCTCAGCCTCATCCCGTGGACCGAGTTCAAGGGCTTCATCGCCGGGCTGGTCGAAAAACTGCCGCCCTATGGCGCGTTGCCTTTGTTCCTGCTCCCGGTCGTGGTGGTCGAGCCGCTGAAGATTATTGCGGTGCGGCAGATCGCGCATGGCCATTGGCTGACGGGCCTGCTCGCCTTCGTCGTGCTCAAATTCGTCGGCGTCGGCCTGATCGCCTTCGTGTTCGATCTCACGCGCGCCAAGCTGCTGTCGATCGGCTGGTTCGCGCGGTTCCACGATTGGCTCGTGCATTGGCGCGACCTCGCCCACGCCTTCATCGAACCCTATAAAACCGCCGTGCGGGCGCGGATCACCGATCTGAAGGCGCGGGCGGCGATCCTCATGCGCCGCCTGGAGGCGTCGGACGCCCGATCCGGCGGCGGCCGTCTCGTGGAAGCCCTGATGCGGGTCCGCGCCCGGATCCGCAAATCGCAGGCCTGATGCGGGTTTGCGCCCGGGGACCCATTAGCCCAATGGATTTCATCCTTTCGTCACGCAGCGGGTTCCGGCGATAAAAAAGCCGTGCTAAACCCGGTCGACGTTTTTTGCGGCGCAGTGCAAAGAGAGCTTTCCCGGCTTCTCGAACATTCCGCCAAGAGACCGGGACATCTCCATGAAACATATCATCGAAGCCCTCGACCAGCGTCGCGCGGGAGCGCGGCTCGGCGGCGGCCAGAAGCGCATCGACGCCCAGCACAATCGCGGCAAGCTGACCGCGCGCGAACGCATCGAATTGCTGCTCGACCACGGCTCGTTCGAGGAATTCGACATGTTCGTGCAGCATCGCTGCGTCGATTTCGGCATGGACCAGGGCGACAAGATCCCCGGCGACGGCGTCGTCACCGGCTGGGGCACCATCAACGGCCGCGTGGTCTATGTCTTCGCCAAGGATTTCACCGTGCTTGGCGGCTCGCTGTCGGAGACCCACGCCGCCAAGATCACCAAGATCCAGGACATGGCTTTGCGCAATCGCGCGCCGATCATCGGCCTCTTCGACGCCGGCGGCGCCCGCATTCAGGAAGGCGTGGCCGCGCTCGGCGGCTATGGCGAGGTGTTCCAGCGCAATGTGCTGGCCTCGGGCGTCATCCCGCAGATTTCCGTCATCATGGGCCCCTGCGCGGGCGGCGACGTCTATTCGCCGGCCATGACCGACTTCATCTTCATGGTCAAGGAGACGAGCTATATGTTCGTCACCGGCCCGGATGTCGTGAAGACCGTGACCAACGAGACCGTGACGGCGGAAGAACTCGGCGGCGCCTCGATCCACGCCACCAAGAGCTCGGTCGCCGACAAGGGCTATGACAATGACGTCGAGGCGCTGCTGCAGATGCGCCGCCTGATCGATTTCCTGCCCTCGTCCAATACCGACGAGGTTCCGGAATGGCCCAGCTTCGACGAGGGCGACCGCGTCGACACGTCGCTCGATACGCTGATCCCGGACAATCCGAACAAGCCCTATGACATCAAGGAGCTGATCGCGAAGGTCGTCGACGAGGGCGATTTCTTCGAGATCCAGGAAGCCCACGCCAAGAACATCGTGATCGGCTTCGGCCGCATCGACGGCCGCACCGTCGGCGTGGTCGGCAACCAGCCTCTGGTGCTGGCCGGGGTGCTCGATTCCGACGCCTCGCGCAAGGCCGCCCGTTTCGTGCGCTTCTGCGACGCCTTCAACATTCCGATCGTTACTTTCGTCGACGTTCCCGGCTTCCTGCCCGGCACGGCGCAGGAATACGGCGGCCTCATCAAGCATGGCGCCAAGCTGCTGTTCGCCTATGCCGAGGCGACGGTTCCGAAAATCACCATCATCACCCGCAAGGCCTTCGGCGGCGCCTATGACGTCATGGCCTCGAAACATTTGCGCGGCGACGTCAATTACGCCTGGCCGACCGCGCAGATCGCGGTGATGGGCGCCAAGGGCGCGGTCGAGATCATCTTCCGTCAGGACATGGGCGATCCCGAAAAGATCGCCGAGCGCACCAAGGAATATGAAGATCGCTTCCTGTCGCCGTTCGTCGCGGCCGAGCGCGGCTATATCGACGAGGTGATCCAGCCCCACAGCACGCGCCGGCTGCTGACGCGGGCGCTCGCCATGCTCCGCAACAAGGAGCTGGAGAATCCCTGGAAGAAGCACGACAATATTCCGCTGTAATTTTTTCGCGAATGGTTATGCATGACGAAAGCCTTCCGCTTCCCGGCGGGAGGCTTTTTTGCGCCATTTGCCAGCTCTTAACCCCCCGAATGGCACATTTGCGCGGGACGCCGTAAGGTAAGCTTAAGCTGCACGGAATAAGACAGGCCATTGCCGCCTTTCGGGCTCCCGCCGACGAGGCCTGCGACCGCCTATTTCATTTTGGAACACTGATGTTCGTCATGCCGTCTTTGTTTGAGGAATGGCGGCCGAAGCCGGCGAGCGGCCTCGAACGCGAACTCGATCTCGCGCGCCTCGCCCTTCTGATCACCAATCTGCCGCTGCTTTACGGCATCATCTGCCTCAATGTCATCGTCACCGCCCACGCCTTCGCGCATGTCGCGCCGCCGGAACTGATCTATGCCGCGCCGGCGGTCCTGATTTCCGTGGCCATCTCCCGCGTGATCTATTGGCGGCGGCGGCGTGAAATGATCTATGACGCCGATCGCGCCCGCGAGATGCTGCGCTCGGTGCATGTCGTCGCCATCGGCTCGGGCGCGCTCTATACCGCCTGGACCATCGCGCTCTTTCTTTATGGCGACTTGTTGCTGCGAAGCCAGGTCGTCTTCACCGTGGTCATCACCAATATCATCTGCAGCTTCATCCTGGCCCAACTGCCCAGGGTGGCGCTCGCGCTCGCCGGCATCTCCATGCCCGGTTTTCTGCTGCTCCTTGGCATAACAGGCGGCGTCGACGCGCCGGTCATCGCGCTCGACCTGACCCTGGTCGGGCTGTTCCTCGCCCATATGGTGATGGCTTCGTCGCGGGATTTCGAAGCCTTGGTCGCCGCGCGCGTCCGCGCCGTCGCGCTGGCCAACGAAAACCAGCGGCTCGCCAATACCGACAGCCTGACCGGCCTGCCCAACCGGCGCGAATTCTTTCAACGCCTCGAGCGGGCGATTGGCGCGGAGGGCGATCAGGGCAGGCTGGTGATGGGCGTGATCGATCTCGACGGCTTCAAGCCGATCAACGATCTCTACGGCCATGCGATCGGCGATTGCGTGTTGCGCGAATGCGCGGCGCGGCTGGAGGCCTTTTCGGGCGGCGAAACCACCATCGCGCGCCTGGGCGGCGACGAATTCGCTCTGTTCATCCGCGGCGATTTCGATGAGGCCGACATCCTTCATCTCGGCGACCAGGTTTGCGCCGCGATCCGCGCGCCTTTGCGTTTCGCCGACGTTCACGCCGGCGTTTCCGCCTCGATCGGCTTCGCGCGCTTTCCCCATGACGCCATGGACGCGCATCATCTCTATGAGCGCGCCGATTACGCCCTTTACTTTGGCAAGCAGAACCATCGCGGCGGCCCGGTGCTGTTTTCGTCCGAGCACGAAAGCAAGATGCTGCTGAACGCCCGGATCGAACAGGCCCTGCGCAAGGCGGATTTCGAAAAAGAGCTGTCGATTCAGTTCCAGCCGATGCTGCACGCCGAAACGCAGGAGATCGTCGCTTTCGAGGCGCTGACCCGCTGGTCCAATCCCGACCTCGGCCTCGTCAGCCCGGAGGTCTTCATCCCCGTCGCCGAAGCCGGCGAGCTGATTCACATCATCACCCGGACCAGCCTGCGCAAGGCTCTGCTGGCGGCGCGGAACTGGCCGGCCGGCATCAATCTCAGCTTCAACATCTCGATTCGCGACCTGGCGTCGCAGCGCGCGCTGAATCAGGTGATGATGCTCATCAGGAGCAGCGGATTCGATCCCGCGCGGCTGGATATCGAAGTGACCGAAACGGCGCTGGTCGCCGATTTCGAGCGCGCCTCCGCCGCGATCGCGCAGCTCAAGGCCATGGGCGTGAATATTTCGCTCGACGATTTCGGCACCGGCTATTCCAGCCTGGCTTATGTTCATCGCCTGCCGCTGGACATGATCAAAATCGACCGCAGCTTCGTGCAGGAAATGCATGTCAGCGCGGTGGCGCGCGATATCGTCCGCTCGATGATCGGATTGTGCTCGAATCTGAAGCTCAATTGCGTGACCGAGGGCGTCGAAACGGCCGAGCAGTTCGACCTGCTGCGCGCCTTCGGCTGCACCTTCGTTCAAGGCTATCTGTTCGGCCGCCCCGTCGACGAGGCCGAGGTCGCGAATGTGATCGCGCGATTCCGTTCGGACGGGCGGGTCGAAGCGCGCCGCGCCTGAGGCTCGGAGCGGCTCGTCAGCGGCGGCATTTCGAGGCGGGCGGAAATTCGATCCGCGTCAGTTCGCCGGTCAGCACGAAATCGCCATAGTCGAGCTTCAGTCCCGTCGACACGCCATTCTCATAGAGATTGAACGACAGTACGTAATCGGGCAGGCCGTCCTGCTTGTCGCGCGAGAAATAGGCCAGCGACACCGGCCAGCGCGTCAGGTCGCGCAAGGCGG
This sequence comes from Rhodoblastus sp., assembly GCF_041915505.1. Taxonomy (GTDB): domain Bacteria; phylum Pseudomonadota; class Alphaproteobacteria; order Rhizobiales; family Beijerinckiaceae; genus Rhodoblastus. Next base: position 5,759 of record NZ_JAYSBG010000003.1, read on the forward strand.
CGTTCGCCGCGCCGCTGTCGGGATCGGGCGCTCGCAGCGGCGCGCCGATCACCGTGGTGACATCCTGAATTTTCCGGCCGTTGTCCGAGGCGTCATAGACCCTGGCGAGCAGCAGTTTTTCGCCGCGCCGCGCGGCTGCGATGACCCGTTCGATATGCTGGGTCGGAAACAGCACGTTGCCGCCGGTCTCCAACCGGAATGGCTCGGGCCGGCTCAAAGCGATGGCGACGCCCCGCGCGCCGCGCGCGGCATGGCCGTCGACATCGACGCCCCTGCCGATAATGCCGGATATGTTGAAACGGAAGTCGTCGCCCTTGACGCCTTCGAACGTGGTCGAGCGCGTCTCGGTCAATTGCCGCTCGCCTTCATTGGGCTCGATATCGAGCACCTGGCGCAGGGTCTGGGCGTAGCCCTCGCAGGAGGCGCCGAAATCGAAGGCGATCTTGCCATTTGCGCTCGCCGGGGCCTTGGCGCCCGCGCCTTCCAGCAGGCGCAGATCGTAGATCGCCTTGTGGCTCGCCAGCGCGAGCGCCGGCGCGGCGGGCTGGCCGAGCGCCGCGACGCTCACGAGCGCGGCCAGGGAAATTGCCGCCAAAGGAAACGCGAGAAGGCGCGCGGGGCGGGGAACAGAGGGGATCAAGCGCATGGAAGAGGCTTCACGACAGGATTCGTTGGCTGAAACTCTAGCTTTTCACCGACCTTGCTGGAAGCCTGTGGCGAAACTAGGATGAAGAGGATCAGGAAGGACGAGGCCATGACGCAGACCGGCGACGCGATCGAACAAAGGCTGCAGGCGCTCGGCTTCACGTTGCCGCAGCCGGCGGCGCCGATCGCCAATTACGTTCCCGCCGTGGCGAGCGGCGGCTGCCTGTTCGTTTCCGGCCAATTGCCGTTCGGCGGCGACGGCGCCCTCGCGCCCGGCCATGTCGGCAAGGTCGGCGCCGAGGTGTCTGAAGTCGAGGCCGCGCGGGCCGCGGAGCTGTCGGCGCTGAATTGCCTCGCCCAGGCCAAGGTCGCGCTGGGCGATCTCGGTCGGATCGGCCGTTGCGTCCGGCTCGGCGGCTTCATCCATTGCGCGCCTGATTTCATCCGCCTCGCGGCGGTGATGAACGGGGCGTCGGATCTCGTCGGCGCCGCCCTCGGAGCGATCGGCGCGCATGCCCGCTCGACCATTGGCGTGGCGCAATTGCCGCTCGGCGCCTGCGTCGAGGTCGAAGCCATTTTTGAAATCGCGCCATGAAGCCCGAGCGCCGCCCCGACCCGGCCTGGCTGGTCGCGCGGCCGATCGCGCATCGCGGCCTGCATGACGCGGCGGGCGGTCTGGTCGAGAACAGCCTGGGCGCCGCCCGCGCGGCGGTCGCGCGCGGCTATGCCATCGAGGCCGACCTCCGACTGTCCCATGATGGCGAGGTTTTTGTCTTTCACAACGATACGCTGGAGCGCCTGACGGACGAGGACGGCGATTTTGGCGCGCGGCCCTGCGCCCAATTGAAGAAAATTCGGCTGGGCGACAGCCATGAAACCATTCCGACGCTGCGCCAATTGCTGGCGACCGTCGACGGCGCCACGCCCCTGATTCTCGAATTGAAAAGCGATTTTTCCGGCGATCTCGCCTTGTCGGCCGCCGTGGCGGCGGCGCTCGGCGGCTATTCGGGCGCAGTTGCGCTGAAAAGCTTCGATCCGGCGCTGATCGCGGCGCTGCGCGCTCTCGATTCGCCCTGGCCGCTCGGCATCGTCGCGCAGAGCGATTATGACGAGGAGGAGTTCCTGTGCCTGACGCCGAGCCAATGGCGCGCGATCACCCGCTTCACCCATGCCGCCGAAACCAGGCCCGATTTCCTGTCGTGGCGGGCGGCCGATCTGCCCGCGCCGCTGACCGCCTTCGCCCGCGCCTGCGCGCCAACCCCGGTGCTGACCTGGACGATTCGTTCGGAGGAACAGGCGGCTTTGGCCCGCCGCCATGCCGACCAGATCATTTTCGAGGGCTTCGAGGCTTGAAACAAAAAAAAGCCGCCCGAAGGCGGCTTTGAAAGGACAAGTTCAAGTCTTACTTGATCTTGGTTTCCTTGAACTCGACGTGCTTGCGCGCGACCGGGTCATATTTCTTGAACGCCAGCTTGTCGGTCTTGGTGCGGGCGTTCTTCTTGGTGACGTAGAAATAGCCGGTGTCGGCGGTCGACAGCAGCTTGATCTTGATCGTGGCGGCCTTGGCCATGGATGTAAACCTTGCATGCGAAACAGGCGCCGCATCCGGAACATCGGACGGAGGCCAGCGACGGAACAAAAGGGGCCGGATCGCTCCGGCCCAAACTCGCGGGCACCATACGCGCTGAACCGCTTTTGTCAAGCGCGGCTGCGCCGGCGCGCGCTCGACGGCGCCCCGCGTGTCACGACAAAGGCGAGATAGGCCAGGAACAACACGGCGAGCGCGTCGAACATGCCGCGCGGCGAGGCGAGGTCGATGCCGAAGCCCAGCGTCGGCGGGCCGATCATCATGCCGAGCGAATACATCATGATATAGGCGGCATTGGCCGAGCCCAGCTCCGCGCCGCGGAATCTTTCGCTTAGAATCGCCAGGCCGACCGGATAGAGCCCGCCGATCACGCCGCCCCAGATGAAAAGCGCCGCCGCATAAGTCGAGCGGTCCGAGGCCAGAGCCGGCAAGGCCAGCGCGCCGGCGAGGCCGAACAGAGCGAAAAAGGCCAGCATCCAGGTCTTGTTCAGGCGGTCCGCGACGAGCCCGATCGGAATCGGGAAAACCACATTGCCGAGCGCGACCAGCGAGAGCTGGAAGGTCGACCAGCTCTGGGAAAATCCCGAGCGCAGGCCGAAGACCGGGAGCAGGCCGTTCAGCCCGGTCTCGATCGCGCCATAGAGCAGCGCCGCGCAGAGCGCGACCGGCGAGGCGATGAAAATCCTGCGCAGATTGGGGCGCGCCGGCCCTTCCATCGTCACCGCGCCTTCCGCGCCGGCCAGCGCGACCGGGATGGCGGCGGCGGCGATCAGGCCGGCGGCCGCGAAGAAGGGCGGCAGGCCCTGCGCCCCCGTCAGGCTGAGCAGAGCGGGGCCGATGGCGAAGCCCAGCGCCAGCACGGTGGCGTAAAGCCCGAGCACGAATCCCCGCTGCGCGGGCGGCGCCGCCGCGCTGATCCAATATTCGCTGACGACGAAAATAATGGTCAGCGACAGGCCGAAAGCGATGCGAATCAGCAGCCAGAGCTGGTAATCCGCGCAGAAGGCGAAGCCCATCATCGCCGCAATGCCGAGCGCAATGGCCCCGAACAGCAGGGGGCGCACCCCGAGTCGGCGCGCGAGCCAGGGCGTCAGCGGCGCGCCGGCCAAAGTGGCGAGGCCGGTGATGGCGATATGCAGGCCATTGGTGTGGCCGGGGAAGCCGGCGGCCTCCAGCCGCAGCGCCAGCAGCGGAATGACCAGCGACAGGCCGATCCCGACGATGGAAATGCAGGAAATGGCCGCGGCCAGCCGCTTCCGGGTCTGCGAATCGAATTGGGAGAACATGCCGCCTATAGGCCACGAATCGGCGGCGGATAAAAGGTCGGCTGCGGTTGCGGCCGACCCTGCCTCATTTGGGGAATGCGCGGGCCAAGCCGATATGGTCATTGGACGAGACGCCGGTCATCGTCCGGCTCGCGGGGCGCCTCTTGCAGAATGAAAGAGAATCGTAAGAAGAGCTTTTCGTCCGGGCCGCCGCGCTATCTGGTCTGCCGCGACGGCCGCCCGATCGGCGTGGCCGCGAGTTTCGAAACCGCGCTTGAAATCGCCGGCGACACGGCGGCGCAAGCCTCGGGTGGGGCTGTGACGATTTATGAGATCGCGACGGGCGTTCATGTCGATGTCGCGAAGGCGCCCGGCGGCGGGGCGCCGGATTGAACATCCGCCGGCGGCGTGGAGCGGGGCCGGGGGGCGCCCTCCCAGGATGTCGAGAAGGAGGAGCGATGGACCGCGCTGCTTACGCCAAGATCACGCTGGCCGATCTCGCTTTGCTGGTTATCGACGCGATCGAGGCGTCCTGCCATTCCTGCGGCGCGAACTGGCGCGCGCCTTATAATTTCCTGCCGCTTTCCACCCGCTTGGAGACGATGGAAGACCTGCTGATCTGCCCGGTTTGCGGCGGCAGGGAGCTGAACGTCGCGCCAGCTCTGAACATGGAAACCGGTAGGGCGCATTAGGGAGCTGACGATCCCGTGGCCGCCAGCCGGATCGGAGATCAGCCGCCGTGCCCCCGAACAAAAAACCGATCAGGAGCTCATTGGGTAGCAGGCCTGCGCCGACAGCGTCTTGCTTTGGAGGCCGGGGATGAGGGTTGTCGCTGGGCTGAACGCGTACTGGACATTCACCAGCGCGAACGTGCCGGAGGTCGAGGTCTGGCAGGTGGACGTGGCCGTTGTCGAGGAAGTAATATTGCTCGACGTAAGTGTCACGCCCCATTGTTTTGCTTCGTTCTGGGCGTAGGTCGTGGTGAGGCTGGAGCTATAGCCGCTGGAATTGGCGCAGCCACAGCTTAGGCCGGTGCAGCCGGTGGCGCCCGCGACCTTCAGTCCGACGCAACGGGCGGTGGCCGCGGCAGTGCTTTGCAACGCCTCTTCGATCCAGACCGCGCGCCCGAACTCCAATATGCCGAACATGAACAGAAGCAGTGGAAAGCAGACGATGGCGAATTCCACGGCTGAGGCGCCGCGCTCGTCGCGGCCGGCCGCTGCAAGAAGAACAGAAAATCGGCGGGTCATTGGACCTGTATGACGCTGCTTGCGGTGATTGAGGATGGAATGATTCCGGACGGAAGAATCATGGAATTGAAGCTCCGGCACGCCTGAAGCACCACGAATTTGCCGGCGACCGTCCCATTGGATCCGCAGGAGGGTGGTGAAGCTGGCGGCGTGACTGTATAGCCCGTTCCCCACGTAACCGAAACGCCCGAACCTGTTGGGCAATAATAATAATCGGCGTTTGTGGCCGTTACGCCCGTCGGCGTCATGCTGCATCCGCCAGCAGCAGTGGCCGTCGCACCATTGTTGACGTTGACGGAGGCGCCCGCCCAATTCGCCGTCGGATAGGAGGATGAAATGATGGAGGATAGCGTCGAGGCGAGCGACGATGCGCCGCTACTGGATACAGAATTCGCGTTGGCGAGCGTATAATTGGACGCGGCTGCGAGCGCGTTGGCGAGCTGGAACTTGGTTCGCACCGCCATGCCGAAATCTATGGCGGCGCCGAGCGTGGCAAGGAAAATGGGCGTTACCAGCCCGAATTCTACGATTGACGCAGCCCTCCCGTCCGCAAGGAACCGTCGCAGGCGGCCGTTCCTATGAGGAGCGATCGCTCCGTGGCTGCGACCATTGGGTGACGGGACGGGAGAAGCTGTCATTGGCCTGGGCTCGATTCACATGACAAGTTTAGGGGACGAGGAGCCTGTGCCTGAGCCGCTGATGCAGGTCGAGGCGACGGTAGTTCCGCCGGACATTGAGACGGACAGCGCAACAATCTGGAAGCAGCCGCCGGCCCACGTGGCACCGTCGGGGCGCTTCGTCGAGGTCGAATTGATGCTGGCGCCGCCGGACATGGTGAAGGCTCCGAGCGGCTCGTAGAATGCGCCGGTCATATTCGCCGTGGCGCCGCCGGAGAACAACACGCCCGAAGAGATGCCGGAGGTGGACGACGGGCCGACGAACAGCAGGTTGGCATAGGTTCCGCTGGTCGGCGCGCTGACATACACATTGCTGAAGCCGGCCGTGAAGCAGATAGCCAGGTTTTTGCAGGTGCCGCTGCTCGGCGTGGTCGAGGCGCCATAGATGATGGTGACGCCAACGCCCCACAGGCCGACGCTATAGCCGTTGCAGGTGACCGAGCCGCCGCCGTTGTTACCATAGGAGAGATAGCCGGTGATCGTATAGGTTCCGGAACCGAGGATCGTGCCGCCCGCAGTCGCGAACGAGCCTTTGATGTCGTGGTTGGTCGCGGCAGGCAGGGTCATGCAGCTGCCGCCGCCTTGGTCGGCGTTGATGTTGCCATTGACCTGGAACAGGCTCGAAGAGCCGGTGGCGTCGGCCAGGACGATTTTTCCGCCGCCGCCCAGCCAGATTGCGTTGCCATCGGAAGCCGCGGCGATCTGATAGCTGTTGGCCGTGCCCGAGCCCATGGTGAGGGTCGAGCCGCCGCCCACATAAATGCCGCTGGCGAGCGAAAAGGTATTCGTTCCGCTGAAGGTGATCGTCGACGTGTCGCAGATGCTGAAATAGCCTTCGCTGCTGCACTTCGACGCGCTCTGGCCGAATTTGAAGGTTCCGTTGTTCGCGAAGGTGACGTTCGAGCCGCCGCTGACCGTGAGGCCATTGGAGAAATTATAGGCTCCGGCGCCGTTGAACGTCGCTGTCGGACCGTTGGTGATGGAGACGTCCTTGCCGAAATTGACGGTTCCGGCGCTGTTGAGGGTGAGAGTCACGCTGCCGCTGACCGTCATGCCGCTGATGAAATTATAATTGGCCGACGCGAAGGTGACCGTCCCGCCGCTCAGCTGTTTGGTGACGTCCTGCTGGAAGGTAAAGTTGGTCGTGCCCGAGCCGGAGGTCGCGATCGCGAAAGCCTGGCCGCCGCCGACGGTCAGATTCGTGAAATTATAGGAAGCGCCCGCCGGGCAGGTGATGGTCCAGGTCGAGCCCGAATAGGTCGCGGTGCATCCGCCGTTGGTCTGCGCCGTCGTCGGATAATAGCTGAGCGAGAACGAAACATTGGTTCCGCTCGACGTCGGCGCGGCAGGCGCCGAAAGCGTCGGCAGCGACAGATTGGAGATGTAGTTTTCCGCGGCGACGACGCCGGAACTGGAAGCCAGCGGGTCGGTCACCGAGGCATGCGTCAGGGTCGAGGTGGTGATGCCGTTACAGCCTTGCGTGGGCGTCGCGCCGCCATAGGTCACGCCTTTGGCGGTGATCGTAGTGCCGCAGGGCACGGTAAGCGATGCGTTAGAGGACACGCCGCATTGCGGCGCGGAAATCGACGTGCCGCCACTCAGCGTGACGCCGGTGGACGAGGAAAGGGTCGTGATGCAGGCCGGGATCCCGCCGCCGAACTGTGCGTAGCTGACGCCTTGAGTGGTCAGGGACTTGTTGGAACTGCCGGCGAGGACCTCAGCCAGGAAGAGCGGCGCGCTGGTCGTGACGGTAACCATGAGCGCCGATTTGGTCGAATCTGCTGGCGATGTGGTCGGGGTGACGGCCACCCCGGTTGAGGGAACGCCGTTCAGTGCGGCGACGTTCTGCGCAATCGAGATCGCCGCCGCCGGGACAGTAGGGCTGCATACGTGGGCGGTGCAATAGAGTGCCGCCGCATAAGCGGCGGCGTCGGCGATCCTCTGGTCCTGCTGTTGTCGCTGCAGCGCCAAGCCATATTCAGCCACAAGCGAGACGACGCCGATCACGCCAGCGAGGATTGCCGCGCTCAGAATGGTGACATTGCCGCGACGGTCGGCGACGAAGCCGGCGAAGGCCGACAGGATCTGAGTTGCACGCATGGATGGACTGCCTAACGAAAGCGTACGGATCGAATATAGCTAAACGATCACCCTTGAATACGCTGTTAGGCGCATGATTCATATTTTACGTAACGTCAGATAAGGCGCTGGTTAATAAAAGATTTCTGGTATTTTTGTTGTTCAGAATTCCTTTACTTTGCTCGCCCGCCGCAAGCGCGCGAAAGGGAGAAGCTTCCCTAGAGTTCGTCGCGCCGCCACTTGCCCCGGCTGTAATAATAGAACGGCGTCGGCAGGAAAGGGCTCATGCCGGCGGCCAGTCGCGCGCGCAGTTCCGTCAGCACCTGCCGCGTCACGTCCGGCAGGTCGAGCGTCTCGGTCTGGTCCAGGCCGATCCAGACCAGTTCGACCAGTTCCGCGTCGGCATGGGCGACGCCGTCGAGACGGGCCGTCACGGCGCGGGCGTCGAGCGCGAAAAAACGTGTATCAAATCGTTTCGGCCGCATCGGCGGGGTGATGGCGCGCGCGATGAAATGCAGCTCCTGCAGGTCGGGCAGGCAATGGAACTCGGCATAGGCGCGCCAGACGGCGGGCGGCTTTTCGGGGCCGCCATAATCGCCGGTTCCGACGGCGTGGCCGGTCTCCTCGAAGGTCTCCCGGATCGCGGCCAGCGCGAGGGCGCGCGCGAAACCCGGATCGTCGCGGTCGCGCGTTCCCTGGCGGCCCTTGAGCAGGCGGGCCTCGACGCGCGCGTCGAGCGGTCCGGCGATGTTCATGCGGCGGTCGCCGGGCTCCAGCCGGCCGCCGGGAAAGACATATTTGTTCGGCATGAAGCGCAGCGCCGCGTGGCGCTTGCCGAGCAGGATTTTTGGGTTTTTCCCGCCCATCCCGTCGATCAGGATCAGGGCCGCCGCGTCGCGCGGCTTGACGGCCCGTGATTTCGCCTCGCTCAACGGGCGCCTCCGGCGACGCCCGGGTCGTCCGCCGTCTCACCGCCAAAGCCGTGCATGCGCAAGGCCCATTGATAAGCGATCAGCGCGCCCTTGACGCCGGGCAGCAGCCACAGGCTCATCAGCAGCGCGACGACGGGCCAGAACACCATTTGCGGCCAGTCGGGCAGGTTGGGAAAAAAATCCTGGCCGGCGATGATTCCCGCCACCACGAAATGGCCGACGATGACCATGGTGACATAGGGCGGCATGTCGTCGGCGCGCTGGTGGAACAAGGCCTCGCCGCAAGCAGGGCAATAATCATTGACCTTGAGATAGGCGTAATAAAGCTTGCCCTTGCCGCAGGCGGGGCAGCGCGAGGCCATGCCGCGTTTCAGCGCCGGCCAGACCGGCCGTTCGGGTAGGGCGATTTCGTGTTGCGTGGAGCTCATGCGCGTTGCCGCCGTCTTGAGGTTTTGGCCGCGGTTTTGGCGGCGCGCGTGCGCGAAACCTTTGCCTTGATCGCGCTGGCGCGGCCAACGCGCGGCTTGCCGTCGCTCAACATTTCGAAGCGCAAAGCGCCGGCGAAAGGCGCGGCCTCGACCAGCCGGACTTCGACCGCGTCGCCGAGCTGATAGGTTTCGCCGGAACGCGAGCCGACCAGGGCGTGATAGGCTTCCTCGAAGCGGAAATAATCATTGCCCAGTGTGGCGGCGGGGACGAAGCCGTCGGCGCCGGTATCGGCGAGCTTCACGAACAGGCCGGCGGGGGTGACGCCGGCGATGCGGCCGGTGAAACTGGCTCCGATCTTGTCGGCGAGAAAGGTTGCGATCAGCCGGTCGGTCGTCTCGCGCTCGGCGGCCATGGCGCGGCGCTCGGCGGCGGAAATGCGCGCGGCGATTTCGCCCAGATGTTCGCGGCCCATTTCGGGCAGGCCGCCGGGGCCAAGATCGAGCGCACGCACCAGAGCCCGATGCACGATCAGATCGGCATAGCGGCGGATCGGCGAGGTGAAATGGGCGTAGCGCCGCAGATGCAGGCCGAAATGGCCGTAATTTTCCGCGACATATTCCGCCTGCGCCTGGGTGCGCAACACGATCTCGTTGACGACATTCTCATGTTCGGTGCCGCGCACCTTCGCGAGAATCGCGTTGAACTGGGTCGGCTTGATCACCTGCCCCTTGGCGAGCTTGATCCCGATGGTGGCGAGAAATTCCGACAAGGCGTTGAGCTTTTCGACCGAAGGCTCGTCGTGGGCGCGATAGATCAGATGGGATTTTTCCGCCTCCAGCGTCTCGGCGGCCGCGACATTGGCGAGGATCATGAATTCCTCGATCAATTTATGCGCGTCGAGCCGGGGCGGGGTCAGCACGCGATCGACCGTGCCGTCCTCTTTCAGCAGGATCTTGCGCTCGGGCAAATCAAGATCGAGCGGCGAGCGTTTTTCGCGCGCGATCTTGGTGGCCTCGTGGGCGCGCCACAGCGGACGCAACACCTCGTCGAGCAGCGGCTTCGTCGTGTCATCGGGGCGCCCGTCGATGGCGTCCTGCGCCTGCTGGTACGACAGTTTCGCCGCGGAGCGCATCATCACGCGATGGAAGGAATGATCGAGCTTGTGGCCGTCCTTGCCGATCCGCATCCGGCAGGCGAGCGCGGGCCGGTCTTCGCCGCCGCGCAGTGAGCAGAGATCGTTGGAAATGCGCTCGGGCAGCATGGGCACGACGCGATCCGGGAAATAGACCGAATTGCCGCGATCCAAAGCCTCGCGGTCGAGCGCTCCGCCGGGCCGGACATACCAGCTCACATCGGCGATGGCGACGGTGACGATAAAGCCCTCGGGATTGTCGGGCGCGTCGTCCGGCGCGGCATGGACGGCGTCGTCATGGTCCTTGGCGTCGGGCGGGTCGATGGTGATCAGCGGCAGCGAGCGCCAGTCTTCGCGGCGAAAGCCCTCCGCCTCGACGCGCGCGGGCTTGGCATGTTCCGAAGCCTCGATGGTCTCGGGACGAAACAGGTCGGGAATGCCGTGGGTGTTGATGGCGATCAGGCTGATGGCCTTCTCGCTGTTCATCGAGCCGAGTCTTTCGCGCACTTTCGCGACCGGCAGGCCGAGCCGCCCGCGCGAAAGGGTCTCGACGCTGACGAGATCGCCGTCGCGGGCCTCGCCCCGGTCGGCCTCGGAAACCTTGAATTCCTTGTCGCGCATTTTCTTGTCGACCGGCACGATGCGGCCGCCGCCGCTGCGCGGGTCCTCGCGGAACACGCCGAGCACGCGTTTCGCCGCGCGCGACAGCAGCTTGACCACGCGACCCGAATAGGCCGGGCCGCCCGTCTCGCCGGTGGGCGTGACGCGCACCAAAGCGCGGTCGCCGATTCCCGCAGCGGGCGCCCCAGGCCGCGCGCCGAAGCGCGGCTTTTTCGGCGCGAAAATGACGATACGCGGGAGGGGGCCGAGATCCTCCTCCCATTCGGCAGGCACGGCAATCAGATCGCCATCGCGGTCGCGCGTCGTGATGTCCGCCAGCACGATCTGGGGCAGGGCGCCTTTCTCGTGCAGGCCCTTGCGGGAGCGCTGGATCTCGCCTTCCAGCTCCAGTTCCTTCAGGATTTTTTTCAGCAGGATCTTGTCGTCGCCGCGAATGCCGAAGGCCCGCGCGATCTCCCGCTTGCCGATCTTGTCGGGATGCGCTGCGCCGGCCTCCGTCGCGGCTTTGGTCTCGCGGGCGATAAAGGCGAGGATGTCCTCGCGGCTCGGAATGGGGGAGGGTTTTTTCGGCACTGGGACAAGATAGGGATTTGCGCGCCCCGCGTCACGGGGAAAGGATGCGATTTGCGGCGCGCGGCGGTGGAAATGGCGGCGATTTCGGTCGCGATAATGTTCTTGTTATGTTCCATGTGAAACATCTCGGCGCAGGGGCGGACAAAAACGATTGAAAATACGCCATTTTCTCGTGAAACGAAGGTCGCGCGCGGCTTGCCGGAACGATACAACCGAATGGTTGTGGCCTATGGAAACGCGCGCAAAACGACCAAAAACGTGCTGTATTTGCGCGGAAATGGCCGAAAATCGCGCGCTTTTTCACATTTTTTACGGGTCTGGAATGTGTCGGTCGCGCCACAACTCAAAATTGTATCGTCATTGCGGGCAGAGCGAAGCAGTCAATGGCGGAGGGGTCGGGCGAGGCTGGACTCTGCTTTGTCGCTTTGCTCCCCGCATGGACCGCGGCCCAGCGTCGTCAATCCTGTCGCTTCGCTTCAATCGAGGATTTCATAACGCGCTGTTTCAGGCGGCTTCATGCGCGCCTTTGCTTCATCGTAGTAGAACACGGTCCAATCGCGCAACTCGGCCTTCACCGCGCGCGCGATGGCGAGTCCCTCGGCGGCATAAGGCCCCCAGTCGGCGCACCCCTGTTCGAATTCGATCTCCTCGATATCGCCATATCCGCCGCACCAGGCTTCGAGGCGTTCGCGCAGGGCGGGGCTGATCGGCAGGGCGCCTGCGTCGCAGTCCTCATATTTCCGATTCCAGGCGCCGGAAGCGCCATTTTCGCCCATGACGCAAACCAGCTTGCCGGGAAAAACCTCTTCGTCAGCCATGAAACTTTCCAAAAGCAGCGCGCGAAAAAGAGGACGCCGGTTATTGGATCGCGCCTCAGCGCGCGGCGCTTTTCATCGCCTCGACGATTTCCATCGTTTCGACAGAGACGCGGGTGACGCGGGCGATGAGGTCGATGACCTTTTCCTTGTAATCGGCGAAGCGATAGGTGTTGAACTTCTCGCGGATGGTCGGGTCCTTCGGCTTTTTCTCCTTGTACTGGTCGAGAATCCAGTCGAGGCCGGAGCGGTTGCCGAGGCGATAGGCGAAGGCGGCGGGCGGGATGCCGGACAGGCTGGTTTCGCTGTCGATGCGGATGGTTCCCACGCCGTCGGATTTCAGGACGCATTTCGGCGCCACGCCGGCGGCGCGGGCCTTTTCGTCGGGGATGTCGTGGCGCTGGATCGGCCAGGGCTCGACGGTCTCATAGCCGATATGCAGGGCCATCAGCCTTTCGCCCCAGGCCGCCCATTGGCGGAAATCGGGATAGAAGGGAATGCGCGGAAATTCGCGTTTGAGGTTCAGGGCATATTTTTCGCGATAGACGGGATCGTGCAGCACGCCATAGACGTAATGGAAGATGTCGTCCCTGGTGATCTGGTCCGCCGGACGAGCCTTGCCGCGTTTTCCCTTCTCCCTATAGCCCGTCGAAAGACGGGCGTCCTCACGAACGCCCTGTGGTGGGAGAAGGTGGTCCGAAGGACCGGATGAGGGGGCGGCCGCAGCGCCGGGCGCGCCCCACCCGTCCGCTTCGCGGCCACCCTCCCCATGAAGGGGAGGGAGGGCTGCGGCCTTGGCGTAATGGGCGCGGAATTGTTTCAGCGCCCAATCGGTGATGTTGTCGATCCGCTCGCCTTCGGGGGTGTAGCGGTAGCGGGGAAGTTGCTGTGTTCCGCCTGACGCCGGGCTCACGAAATTGAGGTCGGGAATACGACGGACAGCAAACGCAAAGTATGGTTTGCCACTCGAGTCACCCATAAGCGTAATTGCCCGATTACCTACGTCGGCGCTTGGCCATAAGTGTTGATTTAGGTAATTCATCCCATTGAAATGTCGATCGCGGTATAAATATGCGGTTTGAAAGGGTCGATAATCGGCTACGCAAATTTTTGTCTCTTCAAATGTTTTCTTGACAGATGCTGAACGATATTTTTCGAGTTCTCGATCCCATTTTATTTCGTCACGGTTTCTAACGCCCTGACGCGCCGCTTCGTATATTTCGCAAAAGAACTGCATCTTTTTTTCGAGCATTTCTTTGCTAAAATCGTAAACCCATTCGTCGCGAAAAGTACCAAGACCCCGCGAGAAAATCTTGAAAATTGCGTGCTCTTTGGATGCCGACCGTGCTTCTTTTGTTGCTTTGGCGGCTGCGGGAACGAGCAGGTTCCAATCATTATCACATTGGCCTAGCCAGTTATGTTTTGCATCTGGAGCTACAGGCGTGAATTTCCGTTCAGAAAGCCGCTGACGTAAAAATAGAATCTTATCGTCACTTGAGTTATAATCATTAACAGCCTGATAATGTATTGTGCATCCTCGTGCCTTGCGCTTCTTTACAAAAAAGCTGATGGCGATTCCAACGCGGATTTTATCCTCGAATACGTTTCCACCCTCGCGCCTACGTTGCTCACCGCTAGTCCTTGCGTTTCCTTTGAGATTTATTAGCCATATTTCATGAAATTCTTCCGACGCAAGTTTCCGAAACCCGTCGTATGTTCTCGCTTCGATGAAGCTGTTATTGCAAACAAAAGCCAAAATCCCGTCGTCGTGCATACGATCCGACGCCCACCGAAAAAAGCGGACATACATATCGTATACGGCGATCTGGTTCTGAGCGTCGCTTGCTTTGATATATGTGTCCGCTATGCGTTCATCGATGCGACTATATGCGCGGTTCGGATTCCGCATGTTAAAGTTTTCTTGCCAAGCATTGTAGGGTGGGTTGCCGATGACGACCGAAATCTTGCGCCGGTTCTGGCGCTTGATGCGCTCGACATTCTCGTCCGAAAGCGCGCCGAACAGATCGCCGACATGCTGGCCGGTTTTCACGCCCAGCGCCGTCACATTGTCGAGCGTATCGACGAAGCAGAGATTGGGATATTCGGCGAACTGGCCGGTGATCGCGGCATAGGTCGCCTCGATGTTCAGATTGGCGACATAATAGGGCAGGATCGCCACTTCATTGGCGTGCAGCTCTTCCTTGTACTTGTGCGCCAGTTTTTCCGGCTGGCCGCGAAAATGCTCCAGCAATTCGCAGATGAAGGTTCCCGTGCCGGTCGCGGGGTCCAGAATCTCGACGTCGCGGTCGATCAGCGTCTTCTTGAAATGTTTCTGGCAGAGCCAGTCGGCGCCCTCGATCATGAATTTCACGATCTCATTGGGCGTATAGACCACGCCGAGCCGGTCGGCGGCCTTGGGGTTATAGACCTTGTAGAACCGCTCGTAGATCAGCTTGAGAAAGGCCTGTTTCTCGGAATGGCTCGAAATCTGCGCCGCATTGGCGCGGATGGCGGCGTAATAGGGCTCCAGCGCCTTCAGGGTTTCGCGCTTGACCGATCCGGTGAAGAATTTGGCCTCCAGCGCATAGAGTTCCTTGGCGATATTGTTCTCGCGGTGGAAATCGCCGTCGTTGAAGACATGGTCGAAAATTTCCTCGGTCAGGATATGCTGGATCAGCATTTCCCGGACATCGGCTTCCGAGACCGAAGGATTGATGGTCTGGCGGGCGAGGGCGAGGAATTTCGCCGCCGCCTGGATGAAGGGGGCGTTGGCGCCGTAAGCGGCGTCGATCTTCTCGCGCAGGGCGCCCAGCACGGCGGGCAGGTCCTGCGAAAATTGCGCGACCGCCTTGCGGAAATCCGCGATTTCCTGCCGCTCATAGCCGAAGAACAGCGAGACCAGCTTGCCGAGGCGCTCGACATCGCGCATGTCGCAGCGCATGACCTCCTGACGGTTCTGGATCAGGACGGCGGTTTCGGAATTCTCGAAAACGATATTGTCCTGCGGATAGCCCTTGGCGAGTTTTTTCCGGATTTCCTCGTCGAGATCGTCGGCGGTGTCCTTGGCCTCCCAATAGCCGAGCGGCACGCGCAGGTCGTGCAGGATGGTTCCGTCGGGCCGGATGCGGTTCTTCTGCGGCGACAGAAATTCGTATTGGGGCACGAAGACGAGATTGGCGCGGCGGGCGCAGGCCTTCAGCAGGTCCTTGAAGGCTTCGGAAATGACGCCTTCGGTGACGGAGCCGGAGAATTTTTTCAGGCGGTCGATTTCGTTGAAATAATCCTGAATCAAAATCTGGTTCATGAATCGCGCTCCCGCCGGCGAGAGCTTATCGGCGGCGCTCGTGGCGGACAATGCGGCGCGGCGACGAAGAATTTTCGAGCGGCCGGAGGGGCGGTACTCCCTCGCAGCGTATAGCTGGCGCACCAATGTCTCGGCCGCTCAGCCGATTTCCTTTGACGGGGAAACGGCGGCCGGGGGTTGGGAACCGCGGGCATGCGCCCGTGTTATCCCGCCCGGCTGACGGCATTATAGCCATTAGCCCCGCCCGCGATAGCTTGCGACGCCCTGATCGGGAATCCACAGGCCCTTGGGCGGCTCGCCGGTCTGCCAGAATACGTCGATAGGCATGCCGCCGCGCGGATACCAATAGCCGCCGATACGCAGCCAGCGCGGGCTCAACGCCGCGACAAGATCCTTGGCGATGCGGATCGTGCAGGCTTCGTGAAAGGCGCCATGGTTGCGAAAGGAGGTGAGATAAAGCTTTAAAGCCTTTGACTCAACAAGCCATTTGTCCGGAACATAATCGATCACAAGATGAGCGAAATCGGGCTGGCCGGTGACCGGGCACAGCGAAGTGAATTCCGGCTGGGTGAAGCGCGCGAGATAATCCACATCCGGGTGCGGATTGGGCACGCGGTCCAGCACGGCCTCGTCGGGGCTTTGCGGGGTCTTGGTCTGCGCGCCGAGCATGCCGGCGCCGTCGTGGGTTTGGACCATCGGAATTCCTTTTGTGCTGGGCCCCACCCGGCTCGCTTTCGCTCGCCACCCTCCCCACGAGGGGGAGGGAGCCCCACCGGGCGGCTGCGCGGCCAACTTCCCCATGAATGGGCGGGATTCCCGTTCCGCAGGGCGCGGTCGGTTTTGCCGCTTTATCCCTCCCCCTTGTGGGGAGGGTGGCCGCGCAGCGGCCGGGTGGGGGGCCGCTCCATCGCGCGGGCGAAAATGGTGTCGATCACGCTGTCCAGGTTTCTGTCGACGTCATTATTCCAGAAACGCAAGGTCATAAAGCCCTCGGCGGCGAAAACGGCGTCGCGTCGGGCGTCATGGCTGATTTGCGCGCGTTCGCCATGTTGCGCGCCGTCGATTTCGACGATCAGGCGGCGGTCGAAGCACACGAAATCCAGAATATAGCCTTTCAACGGCGCCTGCCGTCGGAAATGCAGGCCCTGAGGCCGCAGCAGCCGCAGGCGGGACCAGAGCTTGATTTCCTGCGGGGTCATGGTCTTGCGCAAGTGGCGGGCTTGTTCGTTGGCCATGTCATTTCCTTGCCCGGCTGGCGCGCCCCACCCGGCTCGCGTTCGCTCGCCACCCTCCCCACAAGGGGGAGGGATCGCCCCACCCGGCCGCCGCGCGGCCACCCTCCCCATGAAGGGGAGGGAATCTGCCGCTTCGGCCAAAGGCCATCTTTTTTATTTCATCCATCCGGCGTAGAAGGCCCGCGACTATGAATCGAGCCGCCGCGCGAGGGGAAAGCCATGACTGAGATTATCGACATTGTCGCCCGTGAAATTCTCGATTCGCGCGGCAATCCCACGGTCGAGGTCGATGTGACCCTTGAAGACGGCTCGTTCGGCCGCGCCGCCGTGCCCTCTGGCGCCTCGACCGGCGCCCATGAGGCGGTCGAACTGCGCGACGGCGACAAGGCCCGTTATCTCGGCAAGGGCGTGCTTAAGGCGGTCGAATCGGTCAATGGCGAGATTTTCGACGCCATTTCCGGCCTCGACGCCGAGGATCAGGTCGGCATCGACGAAGCCATGATCGAACTCGACGGCACGCCGAACAAGGCGCGGCTCGGCGCCAACGCCATTCTCGGCGTCTCGCTCGCCACCGCCAAGGCCGCCGCCGACGCCGCCAAACTGCCGCTTTACCGTTATGTCGGGGGCACCCAGGCCCGCGTGCTGCCGACCCCGATGATGAACATCATCAACGGCGGCGTCCATGCCGACAATCCGATCGACTTCCAGGAATTCATGATCCTGCCGGTTGGCGCCGATAGCCTGAAGGAAGCGGTGCGCTGGGGCGCCGAAGTGTTCCATGGCCTGAAATCCGCGCTCAAGAAGGCCGGCCACAACACCAATGTCGGCGATGAAGGCGGCTTCGCCCCCAACCTGCCGTCAGCGGAAGCAGCGCTCGATTTCGTCGCCAAGGCCATCGAGACGGCGGGCTTCAAGCTTGGCGCCGATATCGCGCTCGGCCTCGATTGCGCCTCGACCGAATTCTTCAAGGATGGCGCCTATCATTACGAGGGCGAGGGTAAGGTCCGCTCCATTCAGGAACAGGCCGAATATCTGAAAAAGCTCTGCGACGCCTATCCGATCGTGACCATCGAGGACGGCAATTCGGAAGACGACTGGGAAGGCTGGAAGATCGCCACCGACCTGATCGGCAAGAAGGTTCAGCTCGTCGGCGACGATCTGTTCGTCACCAATGTCACGCGCCTCGCCGACGGCATCAAGAAGGGCGTCGCGAATTCTATCTTGATCAAGGTCAACCAGATCGGCTCGCTGACCGAAACGCTCAACGCTGTCGATATGGCGCAGCGCGCCGGCTATACGGCCGTCATGTCGCATCGCTCGGGCGAGACCGAGGATTCCACCATCGCCGACCTCGCCGTCGCGACCAATTGCGGGCAGATCAAGACCGGCTCGCTCGCCCGTTCGGACCGGCTGGCGAAATACAACCAGCTCATCCGCATCGAGGAAGAATTGGGCAAGCAGGCGATCTATGCCGGCCGCGCCGCCCTCAAGGCTCTGGCCTGATTTCCTGAACGGGACGCGGGCGGTTTGGCCGCCGCGTCCCTCGTGGCCGCCGAAGCGTGACCCTGCCCACAGCCATCGTCGCACTCATTTTTCTCGCGACCTATTGCGGCGTCGCGCTGGGGCGGCTACCCTTCACGAGGCTCGACCGCGCCGGCATCGCACTGGTCGGCGCGACCGCCATGGTCGTCTGCGGCGGCCTCTCGCTCGACGCTGCTTTCAAATCCATCGACCTCGGCGCCCTGGCGCTGCTGTTCGGCATGATGGCCATTGTCGCCGAACTGGAGCTGGCCGGCTTCTTCCGCGCCGCCGCTCTGTTCGCCGCCCGGCGGGCCCATTCGCAATGGGCTCTGCTCGCCGGCGTGGTCGCGGTCACCGGGCTGTTTTCGGCCTTTCTGGTCAATGACGCCGTATGCCTCGTGATGGCGCCGCTGGTCCTGCGCGTGACGCGGGCGCTGCGGCTCGACCCGAAGCCTCATCTGCTGGCGACCGCGCTCGCCTCCAATGCCGGCGGCGTCGCCACCATCACTGGCAATCCGCAGAACATGATCATCGGCGAGGCGTCGCGGATTCCTTACGGGATCTTCGCCGCCGCGCTCGCGCCGGTCGCCGCCGTGGCGCTGCTGCTGGTTTTCGTCTTCGTCGCCGTCCTCCACCGCAAGGCTTTGCGTGAAAGGCCGTCCGGCGCGCCCGATATTGGCCCGGCGCGGGCGCACAAAAGCCTGACGGCGCGCGCGGCGCTGACGGCTCTCGGCGTGGTGGTCGCGTTCTTTTTCGGCGTGCCGGCGCCGGAAGCCGCCTTGGCCGGCGCGAGCCTGTTGTTGCTGACGCGCGCGATCAAACCGGAAAAGGTCTATCGCCGCATCGATGGCGGCTTGCTGCTGATGTTCGCCGGCCTGTTCGTCGTCGCGGCGGCGGGCGAAAAGGCCTTTCTGACGCCGGACCTGTTGCGCCGCGCGCAGGGCTGGGGGCTGGACAACGTTTGGCTGCTCACGGCGGTCACTGCCGCCTTGTCCAATCTGGTCAGCAATGTCCCGGCGGTGCTGGCGCTGAAGCCTTTCGTCGCGCAAATGCCGCAGGAAAAATGGCTCGTCGTCGCCATGGCCTCGACGCTCGCCGGCAACCTCACCTTGCTCGGCTCGGCGGCCAATCTCATTGTCGCGGAAATCGCGCGCCGCGCCGGCGCGCCGCTGACCTTCCGCGATTTTCTGGTCGTCGGCCTTCCGTCGGCGCTGCTGTCGCTCGCTTTCGGCGCGTGGCGGCTCGGATCGGGCTGAGGCGCGTCAGAGCCAGCCGGCGAGGCTGTGGAACAGGGCGCCGAGCGCGCCGGAATAGGCCAGTCCGGCGCCGACGGCGGCGCCAAGGGCGATCATGCCGACGACGAGCCGGAGCGAGGAGGGACGAAGCTCTTCCTGCGCGATGAGGGCGTCGACTTCATGGAGCCGGCCGCCGACGCCGCGACGGCGGGGCGCGCGACGGCGGGTGAAATTATGTTCGATCGAGAATCCCAGGCTGGGCATGGTCGTGGTCCCAATTTGGCTTCGGGGACCGCTGTTTCGTGTCAAAATGAAACGAAGCGGCGGCTTTGGCTAACAGGCTTCAATTCCGGCGCCAGCCTTCGCGTTTCCGCTCCGTTAACCGTGACCTAACCTTTCAGGGCGATGCTGCGGCCATGGTCGTCCGCACGCGCTTCGCCGCCATTTTCATTCCGCTGCTGTTCTACGTCTTCTCCGGCGTGGTCGGCGGCTTCTTCGTATGGCACGCCTTCCACGGCGAGCGCGGCATCGCGGCCGATCTCGAAACCCGGCGGGAAATGGCCGAGATCGAAGCCAAGCTGAAAGTGGTGCGCGCCGAAGAGGCGGAATGGCGTCGCCGCGTCGATCTGCTGCGCGGCCCGGTGGTCGATCGCGACCTGCTCGACGAGGAGTCGCGCAACCTGCTCAATCGCGTCGGCAAGAGCGATCTCGTCGTGATCCTGCCGCAGAACAAGAGCTGAACGCAGTCGAGCCGGCGGCCGCTCGCTTTTTCACCGGCTTCACGCTAACTTTGCAGCGAGATCGCCCCGCGATTCCCGGCGCTTCCGCGCGGGGCCGAAGCGGGCGCGGCAGCAGCCCGGGGGAGGATTCATGGCCGCCGCTTCCCTTACGCCGCCGGAAGGCGGCAATCCCCGTCTGGCCGCCTTTCTCGGCGAGGGCGACGAGATCGCGATCTTTCGCGCCATGCTGCTGATCCGCCGCTTCGAGGAAAAGGCCGGCCAATTGTTCGGCATGGGCCTGATCGGCGGCTTCTGCCATCTCTATATCGGCCAGGAGGCCATTGTGGTCGGGATGAGGCTCGCGGCGCGCGAGACCGACCAGTTCATCGCCTCCTATCGCCATCACGGCCATCTCATCGCCTGCGGCGCCGATCCGCGCGCGGTTATGGCCGAAATGACAGGCCGGCGCGGCGGGCTGTCCGGCGGCAAGGGCGGCTCCATGCATATGTTCGCGCCGGATTGCGATTATTTCGGCGGCCACGGCATTGTCGGGGCGCAGGTCTCGCTCGGAACCGGCCTCGCCTTCGCCAATTCCTATCGCGGCGACGGGCGCGTCTGCCTCTGTTTTCTCGGCGACGGCGCGGCCGATCAGGGCCAGGTGGCTGAAAGCTTCAATATGGCGGCGCAATGGCGCCTGCCCATCGTCTATGTCATCGAGAACAATCGCACGGGGCCGACGACGGGCGGCTATGGGCCGGTCCATCTCGACCGGCGCGGCGCAGCCTTCGACATTCCCGGCGAAACAATTGACGGGATGTGCGTCGAGGCGGTGCGCGCCGCCGGGGCGCGCGCCATCGCGCGGGCGCGCGTCGGGGAAGGCCCGACCGTGCTCGAAATGCGCACCGAACGCTATCGCGGCCATTCGCTGGCCGATCCCGCCAAATATCGGCGCAAGGACGAGGCGCGCGCGGCCCTCGCGCCGGACCCTGTCGAACGCGCGCGCGAAAAAATCCTGAATGCGGGACTGGCCGACGAGGCGACGCTCAAGAGGCTTGACGCGCAGGTCCGCTCCCTCGTCGCGGAAGCCGCGGACTATGCCGCGCAAAGCCCCGAGCCGGACGCGTCGGCCCTCGAAACCGACGTCCTGCTGTGACGCCGCCCCTGTGGAGACGCGAATGGCGACCCCAATGGCCATCAATGTCCTGATGCCCGCGCTCTCGGCCGAGATGAAATTCGGCAAGCTGGCGAAATGGCTGAAGCGCGAAGGCGACCGCGTGGAGGCGGGCGACATTCTGGCCGAAATCGAAACCGAAAAGGCGACCATGGAAGTCGAGGCCGCCGAGAGCGGCGTGTTGGAGCGTATTCTGGCGCCGGAGGGCGCGGAGCAGGTCGCGGTTCATTCGGCGATCGCGGTCATCGTGCCGGCGGATTTCGACGGCGCCCCGGCTGCGGCCGCGCCGACCGCTGTGGCGGAGCAGCCCGAGCCGGAGGAGGAGTTCGCGCCGCTGCGCATCACCGTGCGCGAGGCTTTGCGCGAGGCGCTGGCCGAGGAAATGCGCCGCGACGTGACGGTATTCGTGCTGGGCGAGGAGGTCGGCGATTATCAGGGTGCGTTCCGCATCACCCAGGGCCTGCTGCAGGAATTCGGCGCCCGCCGCGTCGTCGACGCGCCGATCTCGGAACATGCTTTCGCCGGGCTTGGCGTCGGCGCGGCCATGGCGGGCCTGCGGCCGGTGATCGAATTCATGAGCTTCAATTTCGCGCTGCAGGCGATGGATCATATCGTCAATTCGGCCGCCAAGACGCTCTATATGTCCGGCGGGACGCTGAACATTCCAATCGTGTTTCGCGGCCCCAACGGCGCCCGCGCGCGGGTGGGGGCGCAGCACGCGCAGGATTTCTCCGCCTGGTTCGCTCATATTCCCGGCCTGAAAGTGGTCGCGCCCTTCACCGCCGCCGACGCCAAGGGCCTGCTCAAGGCGGCGATCCGCGACCCCAATCCGGTGATCTTCCTGGAGCATGAAAAGCTCTACGGCCAGAGCTTCCCGGCGCCGCGCGAAAAGGATCATCTGGTCGCCATCGGCGCCGCCAATATCATCCGCGCCGGGCGCGACGTGACCCTGA
This sequence comes from Rhodoblastus sp., assembly GCF_041915505.1. Lineage (GTDB taxonomy): Bacteria > Pseudomonadota > Alphaproteobacteria > Rhizobiales > Beijerinckiaceae > Rhodoblastus. The sequence goes on from NZ_JAYSBG010000003.1 coordinate 27,903, forward strand.
TCGCCTTTTCCCATGGCGTCGGCCTCGCGCTGAAGGCGGCCGAGCGGCTGGCCGAGGAGGGGATCGAGGCGGATGTGATCGATCTTCGGACCTTGCGGCCGCTGGACATGGTCACGATCCTGGCCTCGGTCGCCAAGACGGGACGCTGCGTGATCGTGGACGAGGGCTGGCCGCAATGCGGGATCGGCGCGGAAATTTCCGCCCGGCTGATGGAGGAAGCCTTCGACGATCTCGACGCGCCCGCCCTGCGCGTCACCGCGAAGGACGTTCCCGCGCCTTATGCCGCCAATCTGGAAAAGCTGGCGCTGCCGACCGAGGCCCATATTGTTGCAGCGGCCAAAAAGGCGCTCTATCTGAAGGCGTGAGACTAGAGCAGCGTGCGAAAAAGTGGATGCCGGTTTTTCGCGAAAACGCTGCGACAACAAGGAAATCTAGAGTCGATTGCGATTCGATCGAATCGCAATCGACTCTAGGCGCCGAAAAGGAAGCTTCATGACTGAGCTGAAACGCGAATTGTCCATTCCGCCCGATGTCGAGAGCAATGGCGGCACGGAAATCCTGCGCCTGTTCATCTCCGGCGGCGCCTTGTCGCTTTCCATGCAGCGCGCCTTTGCAGAGCCGGAGGCCTGGGGCCGCCTGCTCGCCCAGCTCGCCAGCCAGGCCGCCGATCTTTACGCCCGCGAGACCGAGCTGAGCGCGCCCGAAGCGCTGGCCGATATCCGCATCGCGATCGACGCCGCTCTGGACCAGATCGAATCCGGGCTGAGCCCGCTCAACTGATTTTCGCGGCGCGGGGAGGGCGCATGGCCATCGCGATCCTGATGCCCTCCGCCGAGCCACGCGCTTTGACCGGCCGCGTGATGCGCTGGCTGCGGCGCGAGGGCGAATTCGTCGAGGCCGGCGAGCCCGTCGCCGAAATCGCCACCGCCCGCGCCACCATGGATGTCGAGGCGCCGGAAAGCGGCGTGCTGAGTCGGATCCTTGTCGCGGCCGGCGAAAGCGAGATCGCGGTGGCCGCCGAACTGGCCTGGATCGAGCCCGGGCCGGCCGCCCATCGGCCGACGGAGGTCGCGTCCGGCCTTGCGCGCGTCGGGCGAAAAATCGCCTCGCCCCGCGCCCGGCGGCTGGCGCGGGAGGCCGGCGTCGACCTGTCCGGCGTCGTGGGCGGTGGGCCGCGCGGTCGCGTGGTTGAAAGCGACATACGCGCGGCGATTGAAATCCACGCCCATGGCGTCCGGACGGCCCGGATGACTGGCGCCGCGCCATCCGGGCGGCTGCTGCCGTTGATGGAGGCCGCAGAATGGACGCCGCAGGTCCATCTGGAGGCCGATTGCCGCATCGACGCGCTGGAAGTGTTCCGCGCCGGGCTCAATGCGCGGGCGCGCGCTGAACACAGGACCAAGATTTCGCTGCTGGATTGCGTGGTCAAGGCGCTGGCTCTGGCTTTGCGGCAGGCGCCGCGCGCCAATGTCGCGCTGACGCCCAAGGGCTATGAACTGGCCCGCCACGTCGATATCGCGCTCGGCCTGACGCTGGACGGCGAGATCGTCGCGCCCTCGCTGCCGGCGGCCGAGGAAATGTCGCTGGCCGAAATCGCCGCCGCGCGCGCGGCTTTTCTGGCGCGGCGTTTCGCGCCGGACGCCTTCGCGGGCGGCAATTGCCTGGTCGCCAATCTCGGCGGCTTCGGCGTGAAGCGCGCCTTTCCGGTGGTGGTCGCGCCCTGGACCAGCGTGCTCGGCGTCGGCGCAGCGGAGAAAAGGATCGTGGCGGAGCAGGGGGCGCCGGCCGTTGCGACCCTGCTCGCCGTGACCCTGTCGATCGACCGCCGCGCCATGGACGAGGCGGTCGCCGGCGCCGCGCTGGCCGCTTTCAAGGGACTGATCGAGCACCCTGCCGGTTTGGCGGATTAGAGCGGTGTCGCGGGATAGCGGAAATAGGTCGAATGCCCGGTTACGGCGGGGAACGGTCTTAGGCCGAAGGGTCGATTTGGGTAGATAAGCAGTCGTAAGAGAAACGGAGAGGTTGGGCGGCTGGCGAATTCCCCCAGTCGACGCATAACTAGAGCAATCTGGCCAACTAAGGACATTGCTTCGCCTGCTCATGGTAGGCATCCTGCGTCGGCGCCGGTAATGCATCCCCGGCTTCAAGTATCCTCAACGGGACTAGCCAGGTATGTTGCAATTTACGTCCGCACCAGCCGTTCCACGAGATTACTATCTTTTGCGCGCACTCAACGATGTTGAAATGGAGCAAGCAGAAAGATACGGATACATCTCCAATGCCGCTTGTCCATCACAAGCTGTGAATCGAAGCGGGATAGATATTTCATTTGAAGATCGGCATTCTGATGAGTTATCGGACTGGCGCGTGCGCATGTATTTGATTTGGCTGTGCTACATTTATGAGAAGTTTCGGGAGCTTAAAAGTCCACTTGGTGCAATCGAAGAATTAATTCTTGAATTCAGGGCTCCAACGATCATTGATCGCGGATATTATGGGCTGGGGCAAATCTATGTTGGCGCAGGAGCAGAAGATCCCATTACGCGAGAGCGGGTTGAAAAAGAACTCATTACGCTCCAGCCTTTCTACGAGGAAGCAAGACAAACGCTCGCGAGAATTATTCCGGACTGAACAAACCGCATAAGCTGTAACCTGCTGGTTTCGTCGCGATTACCAAGTCCCGGAATCAGTGATCATGGGTTCAGTAGGGGAACCTGCGAAATCCGCTTTAGGGGTGATGGATGCCCTTGGTGCCTCGACCCTGTCCGACCGCTTCGAGCCGTAACGAGACGGTCTTGAAGAACGAGAAAGGTCTCTTCAGGCTCGTAAACGGAAATGCAGACCGAGGCGCTGTCCCGCTTAACGATTCATTGCGGCGGGGGGGATTAGAGTTTATCTGAACGAAGATCGCGCTTCCGGGAAAAAGCCATGGCCGTCGTTCTCGACCTTCTCAATTCCGACCCTCGCAAGAAGGAAGAGGCGCGCCCGCGTCACCCTGAAAAGGCCCACAAGCCGGATCAGCCCATCGCCCGCAAGCCGGACTGGATCCGCGTCAAGGCGCCGGGCTCGCCGGGCTGGGCCGAGACCAACGCCATCGTCAAGGCCAACAAGCTGGTGACGGTCTGCGAGGAGGCCGGCTGCCCCAATATGGGCGAGTGCTGGGACAAGAAGCACGCCACTTTCATGATCATGGGCGACACCTGCACCCGCGCCTGCGCCTTCTGCAATGTCAAGACCGGCCTGCCGGGACCGCTCGACGCCAGCGAGCCCGCCCATATCGGCGAGGCGACGGCCAAGCTCGGCCTCGCCCATGTGGTCATCACCTCGGTCGACCGCGACGATCTCGACGACGGCGGCGCCGGCCATTTCGCGGCGGTGATCGCGGCGATCCGCGCGGCAAGCCCTTCGACCACCGTCGAGATCCTGACGCCGGATTTCCTGCGCAAGCCGGGCGCGCTCGAACGCGTGGTCGCGGCCAAGCCGGACGTGTTCAATCATAATCTCGAAACCGTGCCGTCGCATTATCTCACCGTCCGCCCCGGCGCGCGCTATTTCCACAGCCTGCGCCTGTTGCAGAAGGTGAAGGAGCTGGACCCGGACATTTTCACCAAATCCGGCATCATGCTCGGGCTCGGCGAGGAGCGGAACGAGGTGCTGCAATTGATGGACGACCTGCGCTCGGCGGAGGTCGATTTCCTGACCATCGGCCAATATCTGCAGCCGACCAAGAAGCACCATCCGATCAAGGAATTCGTTCCGCCGCAGCAGTTCAAGGCCTATGAGGCCATCGCCTACGCCAAGGGTTTCGCTCTGGTGTCGTCCTCGCCGCTGACGCGGTCCTCGCATCACGCCGGCGAGGATTTCGAGCGCCTGCGCGCCAAACGCCGCGCCGCGCGAGGGTGAGGCCGCCATGCCCAGCTTCCGCACCAGCCATGTCGTGAATCACACGCCGCAGCAGATGTTCGATCTGGTGGCCGATGTGGAATCCTATCCGCAATTCGTGCCGCTCTGCCAGTCGCTGCGTGTGCGCCGGCGCTATCCGGGCGCGAATGGCGAGGAGGTGATCGTTGCGGAAATGGAGGTCGGCTACAAGGCGATCCGCGAGCGCTTCGTCAGCCGGGTGACGCTGGATCGCGCCGCGCGGCGCATTGACGTCGAATATGTCGACGGCCCGTTCAGCCATCTCGAAAACATGTGGCGGTTCGGCGAGGTCGAGGGCGGCCAGTGCCGCGTGGAATTCTATATCGCTTATGAGTTTCGTAGCCGGACCCTGGCGACGCTGATGGGCTCGATGTTCGACGCCGCTTTCCGCAAATTTTCCTCGGCTTTCGAGACGCGCGCCGATCAGGTTTTCCGCCCGGCGTGACCGTTTGGGGCGGCGCTGTCGGGTTTCGAGCGGCCAAGGTTTCACAAGCTCAAAACAGGGCGGAAAAGCAAAAGCGTCGCCATGGCCAAGTATAACTATTCCGGCTGGCCGGGCGTCTCAAAAAGCAGCCCCAAAAAAGACGGCCCCGACGCCTGTGGCGCGGGGCCTTTTGTTCGCTCTTGGCGAATTCTGATAATGATCAGAAGGGGATGCGGTTTGTTCCGCTATGATACGAACTCTGTTGCGATGTTGGCGTCTCCCGTCAAATAGGCCAGTTCCTTGCGTTTCCGCACATGGCGGCGATTAGTCGCCGCGCCAGGGCGGGATACGTCTGGAAGAGGCGAGCTGAGGTGGAGTCATCCGTTCCGTTTCCAATCCTCGTCAAAGACGCGCCAGAGCAGCGTGAGCATCGCAGTTCCAACGGCTTGGATCGATGATGGATGGTCAATCGGCTCCAGGGGACAAAGGCGTTTTAAGTCTTGTCGCTCTATTGCTCAGATCGATCGGATTATTGCTCGACAAGCGGGTTCGTAGCCCACCGACGCTCTCCTTGACTTGAAACCGGCAACGCACGTCTTTCAATCAAGGCCGCAACGACATCAAGTGTGACACTTTTTTTGTTCGCGTCAATAGCCGATTTTGCATCTGCGTTGGTCAAGCGGCGCCCCCGATCGGTTGCGTAGCATCCTTGGCGCGAGCGTCGCAGCGCGCTAAACGAGCGAGCGCCGGCGGCCCGAAACGCACTTTTCGGGAACCGCCGCGCGATGGCGCGACGCTTTGTCACGCGCCGGCGGGGACTGAAATAATGAAAGCCTGTATCTCGTGGATGCTGATCGGTTTCGCTTGGCTGCTGACCGCCGCGACGGCCCCGGCGCGGGCGGAACCGCCCCGCCTGGATCATGTTTTCATCATCGTTCTGGAAAATCACGGCTTCGACGACGCCTTCGCCAATGGGCCGTCGCCTTTCATGCGGGAGCTGGCCGCAAGCCAGGGGCTGGCGACCAATTATTTCGGAATCGCCCATCCCAGCCTGCCCAATTATCTCGCCTTGATCGGCGGCGACGATTTCGGCGTCCGCGACGACCGCCCGAGCTGTTTCGCCTCCGATCTCGCCGACCGGGCCGCCTGCAACCGGATCGCCGGCGACAATCTGGTGTCCCAATTGCGCAGGGCCGGTCTGTCCTTCGCGCTTTACGCCGAAAGCCTGCCCGAAACGGGTTCGCTGGTCAGCGCCGCGCCGGCCCCCGGCGGCGGCGCGCTCTATGCGCAGAAGCACAATCCGGCGCCTTATTTCGAGGAATTGGCGCGCGATCCGGCGGCCATGGCGCTGGTCAGGCCCTATACGGCTTTCGCCGCCGATCTCGCCGAGGGCGCGCCGAATGTGGCTATGATCATCCCGAATCAATGCCACGATGGGCATGGGCTGCCGATCTGCCATGAACGCGACCGGCTGATCGCCGATTATGACGCCTTCGTGCGCGAGGCGGTGACGGCGATCCGCGCGTCAAAGGCCTGGACGCGGCGCTCGGCGATCGTCATCACCTTCGATGAGGGCGCCCGCAGCCTTTATCCTGAGGCGCCGGTGTCGGATAGCGCCCGCCGCGCGGGCGGCGCGGACAATCATATTGTAACGATCGTGGCGACTTTGTGCGGCGGGTCCCGGGAGGATTCGGCGCGGCGGGACCATTACAGCCTGTTGGCGACCATCGAGGATGGTTTCGGACTGCCGAGATTGCGGAAAGCGGAACGCGCACCGCCGATGGACGCGCTTTTCGCCGATCGTTGCGGCTCGTGAGCGATTCGATCAGTTGAGGCCGCTGGCGACGGAGGAGAATTTGGCGCTCAGATGAGTGCCCACGACGGAGAGGGCGGCGATGCAGCCCATGGCGATGAAGCTCGCGATGAACGCATATTCGAGCGCGGTGGCGCCCGATTCGGAACGAATGAAACTGGCCAACAAAGCGGACATGGTTCTGCTCAATAATTTGGGCCCCGCCGTCAGGCGCGGCTTTCGCGTTGGTCGATAGGGACATTAAAATATAAAATTTTGAGAGCCCGCTTAATCTTGGGCCGGCAGCGGTGTTAACGCGTCTTCACGAGTCGTTTTGGCGATCCCAGGGTAAACGAGGCTATAGCGGCGGCCCGTGAAAAGGCTTTCCGGTCAGGAAGATTCGGGTTGTAAGAAAAGGCGGCGGCCCCGGCCGCAGGAGAGGGCAATTGGACCGGGGCCGCCGCGATCGTCGGTTCGGGAGCGCGGGAGATGGGGACCGCGGCCCGAATCTGACGATTACCGAACTTCCGCGCCGCCACATCCGCATGAAAGCGGATTTACTGCGCGGGCGCCGGAAAAATTCCGGCGCGGGACTGGCGCGATTGCGCGCCAGGTTTAGTATAGGCGCGCCGGCGAAGTCCGCTCGACGCGTGATCAGCCCAGGCCAACCGCCTTGGGAGCAACCGTAATTTATTACGATTACATATTGTGATCAGACTATGTCGAAAACGACGCTTGCGGCAAGCGAAATTTTCCGCGATCCCTGTTGCGGAAACGGCGGGTGAGATATGGCAGGAAACAAGATTAACGCCTTGCTGGCGCTTCACAGCGAGGGACGCTTTCTGGTCGGCCACGAGCGCATCAAGCTGCTTGAAAAGGTGGCCGAGCTTGGAAGCATCGCCAAGGCGGCGAAGGCGACCGGCTTCAGCTACAAGACGGCCTGGGATTCGGTCAATGCGGTCAATAATCTGTTGCCGACGCCGGCCTTCCTCACCCGGCCCGGCGGCCGCTCCGGCGGCGGCGCCGAAGTCACCGAGGAGGGGCGCCGGCTGATCGCCACCTTCCACCGGCTGGAGGAGAAGCTTTCGTCGATCTCCAATCTGAT
>NZ_JAYSBG010000004.1:0-33388 GCF_041915505.1 Rhodoblastus sp.
CGGCAGGCGCGGCGGGCGCCGCCATAGGGGCCGGCAGCGGGGCGGATTCGATCGCGGCCGGCGCGGCGGGCTTGGCGGCTGGCGCAGGCGCGGCGGGCGTAGCCGGCTGGCTGGCGATCGGATCGGGCGAAAGCGGATTTTGCGCGTGGACGGCCAGCGGCGCGGCGCAGAGCGCCGTCGCCGAGACAAGGGCCAGGATCTTCGTCGCGCGCCTCATGATCAAAATTCCTTCAGCCACCGCCGTCCCTTTAAGAACGATGCGGCCGGGTTTGCCAAGTTTTTTGCAGGTCCGCCCGCAAATTCTCCCATTCTGTGGCCTTTTTGCGGCCCTGTGCTTGATCAACGGCTTTTCTGGGTTTTTCGGCGAAACATGACGGAAATTTCATCTGCCGCCGCCTTTCCATCGCCGCGCCCGCCGCCCATATTCCGGGCGTCCGGCCGTTGCGAAACGGTTTCGCGCCGCGCCGTACGCCAAAGGAAATGCGCCAGAGGAGTCGCGCGATGTCGCCCGAAGAACGTCAACTGCTCTCAGACCTGTTCGAACGCGTCCGCGGCCAGGCGGCGACGCCGCGCGATCGCGACGCCGAGACGTTTATCGCCGACGCCGTGCGCGCCCAGCCCTATGCGCCCTATCTGCTGGCGCAGGCCGTGATCGTGCAGGAGCAGGCCCTTCGCGGGGCCGACCAGAGGATTCAGGAGCTGCAGGCCCAGATCGGCCAGCTTCAGGCCCAGGCCCAGTCCGCCCAGCAAGGCGCGGGCGGTGGTTTCTTGGGCGGCTTGTTTGGCGGCGGACAGCGCCCCGCGCCGCAGCCGGCCCCCAGTCCGTGGGGCGCGGCGCCGCAGCAACCGTCCTATGCGCCTCCGCCCCAGCAGGCGGGCTATCCGCAGGCCGGTCCGGCGGGCGGCCCTTCCCCCTGGGGCGGCGCCCCGCAACAGCCGCAAGGCGGCGGCTTCCTTCGTAACGCGCTGGGCGCGGCCGCCGGCGTCGCGGGCGGCGTGCTGCTCGCCGATTCGCTGCGCGGCCTGTTTAGCGGCGGCGGTCATGGCGGCGGCGCCGGCCTGTTCGGCGGCGACAGCGGCTCGGCGCTCGGCGGGCTCGGCGGTGGTCTCGGCAATTCGGCCCTCGGCGGCGGCGAGACCATCGTCAATAATTTCTTCGATACGCCGAACAAGGACCAGAACGCCTCGCAGTCCGATTCGTCGAACAACGATCTTGGCCTTTCGGACGCCGATTTCTCGGGGGACGACGACTTTTCCGGCGACGACGACTACAGCTCGGACGTCTGAGCCGGCGCCGCCCGATCAGCCCGCCCGCCGCAAGGTTGGGCGGGCTTTTTATTGGCTCACGAAGCCTTGCGGCGCAGGCGGATCACCACGTCGACGCGGGCGATCTCCATGCCTTCCGGCGGCTCGGGCAGGCGGCTGAAGTCGATCAGCTCCTTGGGCAGGTCGACCAGCAGATGGGTGTCGTCCTCGGTCAGGAAATGCTGGTGATCGGCGAGATTGGTGTCGAAATAGGTTCTGGCGCCGTCGACCGACACTTCCTTGAGCAGGCCCGCCGAGGTGAACTGGTTGAGCGTGTTGTAGACGGTCGCCAGCGAGATCGGCGCGCGCGCCGCATGGGCCTCCTCGAACAGCCGCTCAGCCGTGACATGGCGGTCGCCGCCGCCGAACAGCAGCCAGCCGAGGCGCAGCCGCTGCCGCGTCGGGCGCAGGCCGGCATCGTTCAGCTTGCGTTTCAGGTCATGCAGCGGACAGCCGCTGAGATCCGCGGCGGCGATGGTGGTCGCATAGACCGTGTCGCGACCTTTCGTCGCGCGATCGGACGTCCGGCGGGCGCGAGACGCGCTTTCCCTTTTCTCCATCACGACGGCCTTTCCGCTCCGCGCGGACGGTGATTGTCCGGGTCGTTTTTCTGACCGCGCTCCTTGTGCGACCGCCACATATAGACTTTTGCGGCGGGGGCGGCAATATCGTCGCGACGGCGCGCCGCTTCGGCGATCCGCATCGGGCCATTGGTCTTTTGACGCGGCTTTCGGCCCTCGGAAGGCTGTGCTAGAAGGCGCGTTTCATAAGCAAGCGTCGCCGCGCGGCGTCACGTCAACACAGGCCCGATCAGGGCCGAACAGGGGAAATGTCCCATATGGGCGAGAGACGCTCCAGTTTCGCTTACGAAGATCTTCTGGCCTGCGGTCGCGGCGAGCTTTTCGGACCGGGCAACGCCCAATTGCCCCTGCCGCCCATGCTGATGTTCGACCGCATCGTGGAGATCGGCGAGGAGGGCGGCGCCCATGGCAAAGGCGTCATTCGCGCCGAATTCGACGTCAAGCCGGACCTGTGGTTTTTCGGCTGCCATTTCCAGGGCGATCCCGTCATGCCGGGCTGCCTCGGCCTTGACGCTTTGTGGCAGCTCACCGGATTTTTCCTCGGCTGGCTCGGCCTGCCCGGCCGCGGCCGCGCGCTCGGCGTCGGCGAGGTGAAATTTTCCGATCAGGTGTTGCCGACGGTCAAAAAAGTCGTCTATGGCGTCGATTTCAAGCGCGTGATGAAGGGCAAGCTCAAGCTCGGCATCGCCGACGGCTGGCTCGAAGCCGACGGCAAGCGCATCTATGAGGTCAAGGACATGCGCGTGGGGCTGTTCCAGCCCGTTGGCGCCTGAGGCCGCTTTCGAGGCGGCCCCGCGAGAAGAGCCGTCCGCCCATCAAGGAGTTGATATCATGAGGCGCGTCGTCGTCACCGGCATCGGCATTGTTTCGTCGATCGGCAATAACGCTGAGGAGGTCACGGCCTCTTTGCGCGCGGCGCGGTCAGGCATCGTCCGCGCCGACAAATATGCGGAGCTGGGTTTCCGCTGCCAGGTCCATGGCGCGCCGACGCTCGATCCCGAAAAACTGGTCGACCGCCGCGCCATGCGCTTCCACGCCATGGGCACCGCCTGGAATCACGTCGCCATGGATCAGGCCATCGCCGATGCGGGCCTGGAGGCGGGCGACGTCGCCAATCCGCGCACCGGAATCATCATGGGCTCGGGCGGCCCCTCGACCCGCACCATCGTCGAATCGGCCGATATCACCCGCACCAAGGGCCCCAAGCGCGTCGGTCCCTTCGCGGTGCCCAAGGCGATGTCCTCGACCGCCTCGGCGACGCTGGCGACCTGGTTCAAGATCAAGGGCGTGAATTATTCGATTTCTTCGGCCTGCTCCACCTCGGCCCATTGCATCGGCAACGCCGCCGAAATGATCCAATATGGCAAGCAGGACGTGATGTTCGCCGGCGGCTGCGAGGAGCTGGACTGGACGCTCTCCGTCCTGTTCGACGCCATGGGCGCGATGTCGTCCTCCTATAACGATACGCCCGCTGTCGCCTCGCGCGCCTATGACGTCGATCGCGACGGCTTCGTCATCGCCGGCGGCGCCGGCGTGGTGGTGCTGGAGGAATATGAGCGCGCCAAGGCGCGCGGCGCCAAGATCTACGCCGAACTGGCCGGCTATGGCCTGACCTCGGACGGTCACGACATGGTGGCGCCTTCGGGCGAGGGCGCCGAGCGCTGCATGCGCATGGCGCTCGAAACCTGCAAGCTTCCGATCGACTATATCAATCCGCACGCGACTTCGACGCCGGTCGGCGATCTCAAGGAGATCGAGGCGATCCGCGCGGTGTTCGGCGCCGACAAATGCCCGCCGATCGCCGCCACCAAATCGCTCACCGGCCATTCGCTGGGCGCCGCCGGCGTGCAGGAGGCGATCTATTCGCTCTTGATGCAGCAGAATAATTTTATTTGCGAAAGCGCCAATATTAACAATCTCGACCCGGCCTTCGCCGATATGAATATCCTGCGCCAGCGCCAGGATGGCCAGCAACTCGGCGTGGTCCTGTCCAATTCCTTCGGATTCGGCGGCACCAATGCGACGCTGATCTTCAAACATATCGACGCCTGACCGAAAGTTTCCGCATGACCACCTCCGCCAAGGGCCTGATGTCGGGCAAGCGCGGCCTCATCATGGGCGTCGCCAACAATCATTCCATCGCCTGGGGCATCGCCCAGGCGGTCGCCGCCGAGGGCGCGGAACTCGCCTTCACTTATCAGGGCGAGGCGCTCGGCAAGCGGGTGAAGCCTTTGGCGGACAGCCTCGGCTCGACCGTGCTGCTGCCCTGCGACGTCGAGGATCTCGCCAGCGTCGACGCGGTTTTCGCGCAACTGGAGCAGAGCTGGGGGACGCTGGATTTCGTCGTCCACGCCATCGGCTTTTCCGACAAGAACGAGCTGAAAGGCCGCTATGTCGACGCCACCACGCGCGAGAACTTCTCGCGCACCATGGTCATTTCGGCTTTTTCCTTCACGGAAATCGCCCAACGCGCGCAAAAGCTGATGCCGAACGGCGGTTCGCTGCTCACGCTGACCTATGGCGGCTCGACCCGCGTCATGCCCAATTACAATGTGATGGGCGTGGCCAAGGCGGCGCTGGAGGCGAGCGTGCGCTATCTCGCCGCCGATCTCGGCGCGCAGGCCATCCGCGTCAACGCCATTTCTGCCGGCCCGATCCGCACGCTCGCCGGCGCCGGTATCGCCGACGCGCGCTTCATGTTCAATTTCCAGAAGGCTCACGCGCCCCTGCGCCGCACCGTGACCATCGAGGACGTCGGCGGCTCGGCGCTTTACCTGCTGTCGGACTTGGCCTCCGGCGTCACCGGCGAGGTGCATTTCGTCGACGCCGGCTACAACATCATCTCCATGCCGCAGCCGGGCAGTCTGAAGACCGACGGCGAATGAAGCGGCTGTGTAAGCGGGGCTTAAACCTTTCCGGGTAAGGCTGGCTCATGTCGCAGAGCCTCTCTCTCCCCTCCGTCCCGGACCGTGTCGCGGCGGGACGTGATATTCTCGTCCAGGCCGGCTGGGTGGTCGGCGCGCTGGCGCTTTCGCTCTTCCTGCAGGATCAGCGCCTCTTCGAGGTCTGGACCGGCGGCGGCTTCTACGACACCGACGACGCCATGCGCATGGCGCAGGTGCGCGATCTGGTCGCCGGCCAGCACTGGTACGACATGACGCAATACCGGCTCGATCCGCCGCAGGCGGTCGCGCTGCACTGGTCGCGCATCGTCGATATTCCGCTCGTTCTGCTGCTGAAGCTGTTCGGGTTGTTCCTGGCGCCGGAACAAGCGGAACGCGCGGCGCGCATCGCCTTTCCGACCGGCGTTCTGGCTGTCTTGCTCGCCGGCGGCGCCTGGGCCGCGCGAATCTTCGCGGATGCGTCGGCGCGGGCCTATGGCGTCCTCGCGGTCCTGCTGTGCGGCGTGATGTTCTGGCAATTTCCGCCCGGCCGCGTCGATCATCACGCGCCACAGATCACTTTGCTGTTCTTTTCCGTCGCCGCGCTCGCCCGGGCCCTCGATCCCGCGGAAGGCCGCTGGGCGGCGCTGTCCGGCGGCTGCATCGCGGTCTCGCTCGGGATTGGGCTGGAAAACATGCCCTTTTTCGTGTTGATCGCAGCGCCGCCCGGTCTCGTCTTCGCCTGGCGCGGCGAGGACGCGCGCCCGATGCTGCTCTCCTTCGCCGCGGGTCTTGGGTTTACGCTCGTCGTCGTCTTCGTTCTGACTGTCGGCGTGTCGCGCTGGCTGGTTCCCGCTTGCGACGCTCTTTCCGCGCCGTGGATGGTCTCCACCCTCGGCGGGTCGGTCGCCTATGGCGTTCTGTCTTTTTCGGGAAAAGCGAGCCGCGTCGCGCGATTCCTCGCCCTCGGCGTCCTGGGCGCCGGCGTCGCGGCGATGCTGGCGCTGCTTTGGCCGGACTGTCTGCGCCCGCCTTATTCCGAGGTCGATCCTTTGCTGAAGAGCCTGTGGATCGATCGCATCGCTGAAAATCAGACCATTTGGCAGGATCTCGCCGGATCGCCGGGGGCGGCGCTGCTGACCACGATCCCGATTCTGATCGGCCTCGCGGGCGCGCTATTCGGCGTCGTCACGTCACGCGGGCTGGCGCGGGCGCGCTGGTTTTTCCTCCTGGCGGTCGTGGCGACGGGCGTGGTCGCCGGTTCGCTCTGCCTGCGCGTCTTCTCCTCGACTATGCCACTCGCCGCCATGGGCCTGCTTGCGCCGGCCTTGTTCGTGCGCGACAGACTCGCCTCCCGCAGCGCGATCGTGGCCGGCGTCCTCTCGTTCCTTTTGCTTTTCGCTCTCTCGGCTTTTGGCGTCGCGATCGCCATGCCGGACCTGCCGCAGCCACTCGACGCCGACCGCCTGCTCGACGCCGCGTGGAAACGCCCCGATCCCTGTCTCGATTCGATCAGTTACGAGCCGCTCGCCGGAATGCCGCCCGGGCTGGCCGTGGCCCCGCTGCAATCGGGAGCCTATCTGCTCGCCCATACGAGTTTGAGCGTGGTGGCGGCGGGCTACCATCGTGGCGAACATGGCAACCGTGCTGTGATCGATATTTTCCGCGCCGAGCCAGCCCAGGCCGAATCGCTCGCGCGCCATGCGGGCGCCAAATATATCTTGCTGTGCTGGGCAACGCCTGGCGACGCCTATTGGTGGAAATATCTGTCGCCGAGCGGTTTGGCCGCGCAGCTTGAGGAGGGCAAGGCGCCGAATTGGCTGCGCGAGCTGACGGCAAAGGACGCCGTAATGCATGTTTTCGAGGTCAGGCCGCCGAATGGCTGAGGACGGCCTACGGCTGACGCTCCGTTTCCTCGGCGTCGGCGGCGCGGCGGCAGTGGCCTATGCCGCGCTGGCGGCGCTGATGACGCGCGCCGGCGTGGCGCCCTGGATCGCCAGCGCCTTCTGCTATGCGGTTTTGATTCCCGTGGTCTATTGGACGCAGCGTCGCGTCACGTTCCGGTCGAATCGGGCGCATAGCGAGGCGTTCCCGCGCTACGTTGCGACGCAAGCGCTGGGCTTAAACCTGGCGGTCTTCCTGCCCCTACTCGCGCCGAAATTCGCTTCGGGCCAGCCGCTCGTCTTTTTCGCAGCCGTCGTCGCCGGGATCTCCGGGCTGAATTTCATCTTGTTGAAATTCTGGACTTTCGCCTCGCGCGCCTGAGGCAGGACTGATCAGCCTTTGCGGATCGTGCCGACGAAATGCAGGCCGCGATCGAATGCCAGCGAAAAAGGCGGGGGATAGAGGCCAAGCGCGGTTTTCCAGCTCGCCCGATAGGCGCCATTGGCGGAGATGATAGCGCGCCATTCTTCGGCCGAGAGATAATTATACGGCAGGCGCACGCCATGGCCTCGATTCCCAACCCAGTCCATGAAGCGCAAAGTCGCGTCGGCGGCGAAACCCTCGCGCAAATGGTCCTTCACCACTACGCCGTTGCGCGCGACGCGGAGACATTCGCCCAGGACGCGGCCGGGATCGTCGGTATGGTGCAGGACATCGACGATCGTCACCCAGTCGAAGGCGCCGTCGCGGAAGGGGATCGTCGCTCCGTCATAGGCGGCCGCCGGAATGGCGACGCGCGGCCGCAGGAAGACGTCGATGCCCTGGTAGCGCAGCGATGGGTTCAACGCCATGACGGACTGGGCGATCGTTCCGTCGCCGCAGCCGACGTCGAGAACGCTGCCGCCGGCCTGCAATTCTTCAGCCACATGCCTGGCGAGGACGCGAACGCGCCGGTTCATGATCGTAGCCTGATGGATGCAGTTGAAATTGGTCTTCATGGCGGCCAGCATGGAATGTCCTCCAGGCGGTTCGAGATGGGTCGTGTCGGGCCTCAGGAGGCGATGCGTTCGGGTGCGTCGTTCCGCACCGGTGCGGATGTTTGTCGCGCCGCGGGCTTCAGGAAGGCAGCCTCATTCCCGGCGCCGCTAGCAAGCAGAAAGCCGCCGAGCGCGTTTTGTGCGCCGACGACCATCAGCGTCGAACCGAGCACCGCGGGCAGGACGTTGCGGATCCCGTCGAAATTGTGATTCTGCCAATAGAACAGCACGCTGGTCAGCAAAGCGAGGCCGAGCAGGAACAAAACGACGCCCGAAAGCAGCATGGTTTCGAGCGAGATCCAGCGGGTCAGCCGGTTCTCGGCTCTTAACGGTTTCCGATAGCCGGCGCGCACGCCATAGAGATGGGTGGAGGCGGCGAACAAAGCGGCGGTGTGCGACATGCCGAGCAGCGAGCCGGCGAGGACCACCCAATAATTGCCGAAAAAGGCGGTCTCCCAGGAGCCGCGGGCCCAGGCCGCGCCGGCCATGGCCAAGATGAACAAGGCGGCGACGGCGGCGAGGGCGCCGGGAACCGCGAAGGCCCAGGCCGGGCTGAGCATCAGCAGATAGCGCAAATGGCGCCAGCCGTCGCGCCAGGGCCGCAGATGCGGCGGCCGGTCGCGGATGTCGGGTGAGAGAGTCGCCGGTGCCTCCGCGATCGCCCGCTCCTTCAGCGCCGCCTTGATGATCATCTCGCTGGCGAATTCCATGCCGGAGCCCGTCAGGCCGAGGCGCAAGAAACAATTCTTGGTGAGGGCGCGCAGGCCGCAATGGGCGTCGCTGACGCCGGCCCCGAAGAAGAGGTTCAGAATGCCGGTGAGGACGGGATTGCCGATATGGCGGTTCTTCCATGGCATGGCGCCGGGTGCGATACCGCCCCGGAAGCGCGAGCCCATGGCGAGATCGGCGCCGTCGCGCAACAGGCGGACGAGGCCGACCGCCTCGCGGAAATCATAGGAGCCGTCACAATCGCCCATCACCAGATAGCGGCCGGAGGCGTCGGAAAAGCCGCCGATCAGCGCCGCGCCATAGCCGCGCGCCGGGACGTCGACCACGCGAACGCCGAGGGCGCGGGCGATGAGCTGGCTGCCATCCGTGCTGCCATTGTCGGCGATCACAATTTCGCCGGACAGGCCGAGGTCGCGGCGCATGAGCGCGAGCGCCTCGCGGGCGTTGGCGATGCAATGGGCCAGACTCTCCGCCTCATTGAGGCAGGGCATGACGATGGAGACGTCGGGGGCGCGGCCGGACGTCTCGTTGATGGCGTGAATTTCCAGCTCGTGCATGACCCATCCCTGCGAAAACGGCAGCGATAGTCGCGCAAGGTCATTGAGATTCCATAAAGAAGGGCGGCCACATGGGCCGCCCTTCAATGCTTTGAAATGGCGCTGGACGTCAGGCTTGTTCTTCGGCCGCTTCGGCTTTGGCTTTGGCTTTGGCTTCGAGGTCTTCGCCGGTCTGCTGGTCGACAACGCGCATCGACAGGCGGACCTTGCCGCGATCGTCGAAGCCGAGCAGCTTGACCTTTACCTTGTCGCCTTCCTTGACCACGTCGGTGGTCTTGGCGACGCGCTGGCTGGAGAGCTGCGAGATGTGGACCAGGCCGTCCTTGGCGCCGAAGAAATTCACGAAGGCGCCGAAATCGGTGGTCTTGACGACCGTGCCTTCATAAATCTGGCCGACTTCCGGATCGGAAGCGATCGACTTGATCCAGTTGATGGCGGCCTTGATCGAATTGCCGTCGCTGGAGGCGATCTTCACCGTGCCGTCGTCCTCGATATTGATCTTGGCGCCGGTCTTTTCGACGATCTCGCGGATCACCTTGCCGCCCGAGCCGATCACTTCGCGGATCTTGTCGGTCGGGATCTTCATGGTCTCGATGCGCGGGGCGAATTCGCCCAGTTCCGCGCGGGCGTTGGTGAGCGCCTTGGCCATTTCGCCGAGAATGTGCAGACGGCCGTCCTTCGCCTGGGCGAGCGCGACCTTCATGATCTCCTCGGTGATGCCGGCGATCTTGATGTCCATCTGAAGCGAGGTGACGCCATGCTCGGTGCCGGCCACCTTGAAGTCCATGTCGCCGAGATGGTCCTCGTCGCCGAGAATGTCGGACAGGACCGCAAAGCGCTCGCCTTCCAGGATCAGGCCCATGGCGATGCCGGCAGTCGGACGCTTTAGCGGCACGCCGGCGTCCATCAGCGCCAGCGAGGAGCCGCAGACCGTGGCCATCGACGAGGAGCCGTTGGACTCGGTGATCTCCGACACGACGCGGATCGTATAGGGGAATTCGGCCGCCGTCGGCAGCATCGGATGGATGGCGCGCCAGGCGAGCTTGCCGTGGCCGATTTCACGGCGGCCCGGCGAGCCCATGCGGCCCGTCTCGCCCACGGAATAGGGCGGGAAGTTGTAGTGCAGCAGGAAGTTTTCCTTATAGGTGCCTTCCAGCGAATCGATGAACTGCTCGTCCTCGCCGGTGCCCAGCGTGGCGACGACCAGAGCCTGGGTCTCGCCGCGGGTGAACACCGCCGAGCCATGGGTGCGCGGCAGTACGCCGACCTGCGCCAGGATCGGGCGCACCGTCTGCAGGTCACGGCCGTCGATGCGGATATGGGTGTCGAGAATGTTCCAGCGCACGACCTTGGCTTGCAGGTCATGGAACACTTCCGAGACCTGCTGCTTGTCGAACTTGGCCTCGCCGCCTTCCGGGAACAAAGCGGCGTTGACCTTGGCCTTCACCGCGTCGACAGCGGCGTAGCGCTGCTGCTTGGCGGTGATCTTGTAGGCTTCGCGCAGTTCGGCCTCGGCGACGTCGGAAACCGCCTTTTCAACGGCGCTCTTGTCGACGATGACGAGATCGCGCGGCTCCTTGGCGGCGCGTTCGGCAAGACGGATGATGGCCTCGATCACCGGCTGGAAGCCGGCATGGCCGGCCATCACGGCGGCGAGCATGGTTTCTTCCGGAAGCTCGCGGGCCTCGGATTCGACCATCAGCACGGCGTCGGCGGTGCCGGCGACGAACAGGTCGAGCTCCGAGGTCTTGGCCTCGTCGATAGTCGGGTTGACCTTGATTTCGCCATTGACGTAGCCGACGCGGGCGCCGCCGACCGGGCCCATGAAGGGGATGCCCGAGATGGTCAGCGCGGCGGAGGCGGCGACCATCGCCAGCACGTCCGGATCATTTTCCATGTCATGGCTCAGCACCGTGACGATGACCTGGGTGTCGTTGCGATAGCCGTCCGGGAACAAGGGGCGGATCGGACGGTCGATCAGGCGCGAAAGCAGTGTCTCGCGCTCGGAGGGACGGCCCTCGCGCTTGAAATAGCCGCCGGGAATGCGGCCGGCCGCGAAGGCCTTTTCCTGATAATTGACGGTGAGGGGGAAGAAATCCTGGCCGGGCTTCGGGGCCTTGGCCGAAACGACGGTGGCCAGCACGGTGGTCTCGCCATAGGAGGCGAAAACAGCGCCGTCAGCCTGGCGGGCGATGCGGCCGGTCTCCAGCGTGAGCTTGCGCCCGCACCAGTCGATTTCCTCGCGATGAATCTCGAACATTCTTTTCGTCTTTCATGAATCAACGCCATCGGCCACGACCTGTGGAGGATGGCGTCCGCGCTCATGGGCGCGGCGGCGGCGCGTGCCGCCGGGCGCCTTTGTTCCGACCGGTCGGACCAAAGGCCGGTTAAAAACCGAAGCGCTCCACCATGGGCAAGACGGCGAGACGTCGCCTGCAACGGCGTCTGACAATCCTGCCATGGCCCGAACGCTTCGTCCGGCTCGACGGGCGGCCCCTGCCGCCGGTCGCTTTTTCGCGCGGTTCCCGCACGAGATTAAAAAAAGCGCGGCCAGGCGAGCTGGCCGCGGCAGAAATTAACGGCGGATGCCGAGACGCTGGATCAGCGTCTTGTAGCGGGCTTCGTCGTTCTTCTTGACGTAGTCGAGAAGCTGACGACGCAGCGAAACCAGCTTGAGCAGGCCGCGACGCGAGTGATTGTCCTTCACATGCGTCTTGAAATGGCCGGTCAGATTGGTGATCCGTTCGGTCAGAATGGCGACCTGAACTTCCGGCGAACCGGTATCGCCCGCCTTGGTGGCGTATTCCTGAATGAGCGCGCTCTTGCGCTCGGCCGTGATCGACATCTCATGTCCTTTCTTGGTTGAGGCGTTGGGCGCGGGGCCGCTCCGGGATGTCGTCCAGGGCGGTCAAGCGCCAACGTCGCCGCAAGCGCGTGCCGGCGGCGAAGTGGGGGTTATACACGAAATTTTTGGCGGGGCCAGCCCCGGAGAAAGGGGCGCTCAAAACGGCAGGTTGAACACGCGGTTGGGCAGGAATTCGCCGCGCTCGACCAGGCCGGAGGCGATCACCACGCCGGCGCAAACCGCATAGGCCGCGCCTTCCGCCGGCGCGTCGCGCCCGCGCAAAATCACCGACTGGCCGCGCCGCGCACGCGCCGCTCCCGCGCGATCCAGCAGGATGCAGGGCAGTTCGGACAGGCCGGCCTCGACGCCGAGCAGATCCTCATGGGCTTGTTCGGGCGTTTCGAGTAATTCGCCCAGCGGCGCGGATTCGTCCTCGATGAACGGGCCGACGCGGGTGCGGCGCAAGGCGATGACATGGCCGTAGCAGCCGAGCGCGCGGCCGAGATCGCGGGCGATGGCGCGCACATAGGTGCCCTTGCCGCATTCGGCCTCCAGCACGGCCTGATCGCCATCGGCGGCGACCAGCCGCAGGGCGTGGACGGTGATCGGGCGCGGCGCCAGATCGACCGCCTCGCCGTCACGGGCAAGGTCATAGGCGCGTTCGCCATTGATTTTGATCGCCGAAAAAGCCGGCGGCTGCTGCATGATCTCGCCGGTGAAGCGCGGCAGCAAAGCGACGATCGCGGCGGGATCCGGGCGCGCGTCGCTGGTCTGGACCGCACGGCCCTCGGTGTCGTCAGTGTCGGTCTCGACGCCCCATTGCACGGTGAAGCGATAGGCCTTTTCACCATCCTGGACGAAGGGCACGGTCTTGGTGGCCTCGCCGAAGGCGACCGGCAGCACGCCCGAGGCGAGGGGGTCCAAAGTGCCGGCATGGCCGGCCTTCTTAGCGTTGAACAGGCGCTTGAGCTTCGACACGGCCTGGGTCGAGGTAATGCCGACCGGCTTGTCCAGAATGACCCAGCCATTGACCTCGACGCGGGTGGAGCGCGGCGCGTTCACGGCGCTTCCTCGGGTTCGTCGGGCGGCGGCTCCGCAAGATCCTGCGCCACCTTCGGCGAATGCAGCAAAGCGTCGATCTTTTCGGCGTTGGAGAAGGATTCGTCGACCTTGAAGCGGATTTCGGGCGCAAATTTCAGATTGACCCGATGCGCCACCTCGCCGCGCAGAAATTTCTTGTGGCGGTCGAGAATGGCGACAATCTGCTCCTGCGCCTGACCGCCGAGCGGCATGACGTAAATGGTGGCGAGCTTGAGATCGGGGCTCATCTTGACCGTGGGCACGGTGACGACCAGCCCGGCGAGATCAGGATCGTTGATTTCGCCGCGCGACAGCAATTGCGCCATGGCGTGGCGGATCAGTTCGGCCACGCGCAGCATGCGCTGGCTCGGCTCGCCGCCCTTGTGGTGTGTTCTGGACATTGTTGCCTCTTGATCGCGCGCCAACACGCGACAACTGCGCTCGATTCACTGGCGAAGGGGCAATGCCCCGCCGCATGGCGCGGGGCTAGGAGCGAACGCGACGCCGAGCCTGATGCGAGGGGCGCCGACCCGCGTGCGGGTCGGCAACGAATTAAAGACTCCGCTTGATTTCCTCGACGCGGTAGCACTCGATGACGTCGCCCTGCCGCATGTCCTGGTAGTTCTCGAAGGCCATGCCGCATTCCTGGCCCGCGACCACGTCCTTGACCTCGTCCTTGAAGCGCTTGAGCGTCGAGAGCTTGCCTTCGTGGACGACGACATTGTCGCGGATGAGGTGGACATGCTGGCCGCGCTCGACCGTGCCGTCGGTGACGAGACAGCCCGCAACCTTGCCGACCTTGGTAATGGTGAAGACTTCGCGGATTTCGGCATTGCCGAGCATGGTTTCGCGCAGGGTCGGCGGCAGCAGGCCCGACATGGCCGCTTTCACATCGTCCACGAGATTGTAGATGATGTTGTAATAGCGGATCTCGATGCCGAGCTTCTCGGACGCCTCGCGCGCCTCCTTGTGGGCGCGGACGTTGAAGCCGATGACCACCGCGCCGGAGGCTTCCGCCAAAGCGACGTCGGATTCGCTGATGCCGCCGACGCCCGCATGAATGACGCGCGCGGCGACCTCGTCGGTGCCGAGCTTCTCCAGCGCCGCGCAAATGGCTTCGACCGAACCCTGCACGTCGCCCTTGATGACCAAAGGCACTTCCTTGCGGCCGGCGGTCTTGAGCTGGCTCATCATGTCGGCGAGCGAGGAGCGCCCCGAGCCGCCGCGGGCGGCGGCCTGATCGCGCTTTTGGCGTTCGCGATATTCGGTGATCTCGCGGGCGCGGGCCTCGGATTCGACCACCGCGACGCGGTCGCCGGCCTCGGGCGCGCCGTTGAAGCCCAGCACTTCCGCCGGGAAGGACGGGCCGGCATGGACGCAATTGGCGCCCTTGTCGTCGATCAGGGCGCGGACGCGGCCCCATTGCGCGCCGGCGACGATGATATTGCCGACCGAAAGCGTGCCGCGCTGGACGAGCACCGTGGCCACCGGGCCGCGGCCGCGGTCGAGCCGCGCCTCGATGACCGTGCCTTCCGCCGAGCGGTCGGGATTGGCCCTGAGGTCGAGCACTTCCGCCTGCAGCGTGATGGCTTCGAGCAGCTTCTCGAGATTGAGCTTCTGCTTGGCGGAGACTTCCACTTCCAGCGTGTCGCCGCCGAGGCTTTCGACCTGCACTTCATATTGCAGCAGCTCGGTGCGGACGCGCTCGGGCTTGGCGTCCGGCTTGTCGATCTTGTTGATGGCGACGATGAGCGGCACGCCCGCCGCCTTGGCGTGGCTGATCGCCTCGATCGTCTGCGGCATGACGCCGTCATCGGCCGCCACCACCAGGACGACGATGTCGGTGACCTTGGCGCCGCGCGCGCGCATGGCGGTGAAGGCGGCGTGGCCGGGCGTGTCGATGAAGGTGATATAGCCGCCGAGCGGCGACTGCACCTGATAGGCGCCGATATGCTGGGTGATGCCGCCGGCCTCGCCGGAGACCACATTGGCCTGGCGGATGGCGTCGAGCAGCGAGGTCTTGCCGTGGTCGACATGGCCCATGATGGTGACGACCGGCGGACGCGCGACGAGCTGCTCGTCGGTGTCCGGCGTGTCGAACAGGCCTTCCTCGACGTCGGATTCGGCGACGCGCTTCACGGTATGGCCGAGTTCCTGGGCGATCAGCTCGGCGGTGTCGGCGTCGATCACATCGGTGATCTTGTGCATCTGGCCCTGGCGCATCAACAGCTTGATGACGTCCACGCCACGTTCCGACATGCGGTTGGCGAGTTCCTGAATGGTGATCGTCTCGGGCAGCACCACTTCGCGCGCCAAACGCTCCTTGGGCTGCTCATAGCCGCCCTTCAGGCGCTGGGTGCGGCGGCGGAAGGCAGCGACCGAACGCGTGCGCTCCTCGCCATCGCCGCCGGCGGTGGCGCTGGTCACCGTGAGGCGGCCGCGATTCTTCATTTCGCCGCCGCGCGTCGGCTTGGGGGCGGGCACAGCCAGCTTGGGCTGGAGAATGGGGCGGCGCGGCTGCAGCGTCGACGGGCCGGCGCCGGTGGAAGACGCGGGCCTGGCCTCGGCGGCGGCCGGCGTCGCCGTGGGTGAGGCGGCGGGCGCGGCCGGCTTCGGCGTGTTGAACACGATCTGCTGCGGCCGGCGCGTATTGCCGCCGGGCGCGAGCGACAGGCCGTGATCGGGCTCGGACGGGGCGGCCGGCGCGGCGCCGGGGGTCAGGCGGCGGCGGGCTTCATCCTCGGCCCTGCGCTTGGCTTCCGCCTCGCGCGCCAGACGGGTCTCTTCTTCCTTCTTGCGGGTCTCGGCGGCTTCGCGCTCGGCGCGGTCGCGGGCCTCGCGCTCGGCGCGGCCGCGGGCGTCGGCCTCCTGGCGGCGGCGATCCTCGTCTTCGCGCAGGCGGGCGTCATTGAGGGCGCGGGCGCGGGCGTCGCGCTCGTCGTCGGTCAGGGTGCGCAGCACGACGCCGGTCTGCGGGCGCGGCGCGGTCGGCTTGACCGGCGGACGACTGGCGGGCGCGGCGGACTGAACCGGAGCGGCGGGGGCAGGGGCGGCGGGCGCGGCTGCCGGAGCCGGTCCCTTGGGCGCCTCATGCGCGCGGCGCTTCACCTTTTCCACCACGACCGCCTTGGTCCGGCCATGCGAAAAGCTCTGACGCACGACGCCCTGCTCGACCGGGCGCTTGAGCGACAGGGTCTTGGTCGGTTGCACGGTCAGAGTTTTATCGCCGGAATTGTTGGAATCGTTCATATCGCTCATGCGTCCCAGGAAATGTCGCCCGTTGGCTTATTTCGCTTATTGGAGTCCGGACCGTTCGCGTCATCGGCGGCGCGGTCCTGCTCCAAAGCCTCATTCAGTGTCAAATCCGGCCCCCCGTCGGAGGCCGCCGTTTCGCCGTCGCCGCGATATAACGCAAGTCGGCGTGCGGAAGCGAGAAAAACCTTCGCTGCGGCGCCGGGTCCGAGCGCGGCGTGAACCACATTGCCGCGCCCGAGCGCGGAATCCATCTCTTCCCCGGCCAGAATGTCGAAGTCCGGCGGCGTGTTTTCGCCGAAGCGGCGGCGCAAGGCCTGCCGCATTTTGCGCTTGCCGTCCGCCGCGCCGTCGCGGGCGTGGATCAGCGCCGCCACCTTGCCGGAGGCGATCGCCGCCTCGACCTTGGCGAAACCCGTCGTGATCAGGCCAGCCTTGTTGGCGAGGGCCAGGCCCTGCGCCGCGTCGCGCCGCAACAGGGTTTCGATCAGATCAGGCAGATCCGCCGCGGCGATCGCCTTGTCGCGAAGGCCTCGCGCGAAAAGCTGCTTTTTCACGGCCTGGGCGACCAGCGCTTTCGACAGGCCGACCCAGACGCCGCGCCCGGGCAATTTGCGTTTGAGATCGGGAACGACCGCGTGGTCGGGTCCCAGCACGAAGCGGATCAGCTCGTCAGGCGCGCGATGCTGGCGCGTGACCAGACAGGTGCGCTCCGGCGCCGTCGCTCCCGCGAGGGGGGCGGCGGCCGGTTCGCAAAGGTCCTGTTTCGTCTCCAGCGCCAAAGCCTTCATGCCTTTCCGCAAGCCCGCGCATCACGCGGACTCGCCGTCCTGTTCGGTTTCGCCGGCTTCTTCAGCCGCCGGCGCGACGAGATCGGCCTCGTCCACCCAACCCATCTTCACGCGGGCGCGCATCACGATGCCCTCGGCCTCGTCGCGGCTCACCTCCAGCCCGTCCAGGAAGCCCGGCGTGCGAATGGTCTCGCCGTTCTTCTTCTCGGTCCAGCCGACCAGATCGTCGGTGGCGCAGCCGGCCAGATCCTCGACGGTCTTCACCTCGTTCTCGCCGAATTTCACCATCATGGCGGTGGTGACGCCCTCGACCTCGCGCAATTCGTCGGCGACGCCGAGTTCGATGCGGCGGGCGTCCTGCTCGGCCTCGATCCGGGCGAGATATTCGCGGGCGCGGTTCTGGATCTCTTCGGCGGTGTCGGCGTCAAAGCCCTCGATCGCGGCGACTTCGCCCACATCGACATAGGCCAGTTCGTCGACGCTGCGGAAGCCTTCGGACGCCAGCAACTGGCCGACCACCTCGTCCACGTCCAGCGCCTGCATGAAGGTCTGGGTGCGCTCGACGAATTCCTTCTGGCGGCGCTCGGATTCCTCGGCCTCGGTCAGAATGTCGATGTCCCAGCCGGTGAGCTGCGAGGCGAGGCGCACGTTCTGGCCGCGGCGGCCGATGGCCAGCGAAAGCTGGTCGTCCGGCACGACGACCTCGATGCGCGCGCTATCCTCGTCCAGCACCACCTTGACGACTTCCGCCGGCTGCAGCGCGTTGACGATGAAAGTGGCGGCGTCGGCCGACCAGGGAATGATGTCGATCTTCTCGCCCTGCAGCTCGTTGACCACCGCCTGCACGCGCGAGCCGCGCATGCCGACGCAGGCGCCGACGGGATCAATGGAGGAATCGCGCGAGGTCACGGCGATTTTCGCGCGGGAGCCCGGATCGCGCGCCACGGATTTGACCTCGATCACGCCGTCGTAGATTTCCGGCACTTCCTGCTGGAACAGCTTGGACATGAATTGCGGATGGGTGCGCGACAGGAAGATCTGCGGCCCGCGCTGTTCGCGGCGCACGTCATAGACATAGGCGCGAACGCGGTCGCCGGGGCGGAACAATTCGCGCGGGATCATTTCGTCGCGGCGGATGATCGCCTCGGCGCGGCCGAGATCGACAATCACATTGCCATATTCGACGCGCTTGACGACGCCATTGATGATGTCGCCGATGCGGTCCTTGAATTCCTCATATTGGCGGTCGCGCTCGGCTTCGCGCACCTTCTGCACGATGACCTGCTTGGCCGATTGCGCGGCGATGCGGCCGAAATCGATCGGCGGCAGCGGCTCGGCGATCCAGTCGCCGACTTCCGCCGCCGGATTGCGCTTGCGGGCGTCGGCGAGCAAAATCTGGGTGGCGTCGTTCTCGACCTGGTCGACCACCAGCATCAGGCGCGAATAGCGGGTGTCGCCGGTGCGCGGGTCGATGTCCACGCGGATTTCCGTCTCCTGGCCGTAGCGGGAACGCGCCGCTTTCGCCATCGCATCCGCCATCGAGGCAAGAACGATCGAACGGTCGATCGACTTGTCGCGCGCGACGGCGTCGGCGATCTGCAAGAGTTCCAGCCTGTTGGCGCTGACGGCCATGGGTTTTCTCCTATCGGGTCTTTATTTGGTCGTCGGACGGCGCGAAGCTTGGGTCTTTCCGCCGCCGCCTTTCTTGAATTGCGCCCGGACGCCGGCCGGCATGACGGGCTTCGCCTTCGGCGCAGCCTTGCCGGGTCCGAAATTTTTCCGCGCCGGCTTTTCATTTGCCTCGGGCGCGGCCTCGTCCTCGCTGTCCGCTTCGCCCTCGCCGCGGGCCAAAGCCTTGGCGGCGCGCAGGGATTCGCGGATCAGCCCCTCGGTCAGCACCAACTTGGCCTCGTCGAGGTCGCGCAGCATCAGTTTCGGCGTCTTGTCCTCGTCCGGGCCGGCGTCGGCCCGCTCGATGATCACGACGCAATCGCGGCCTTCGCCCTCGACGGCGCGGATCGGTCCGCGAAACCGCTTGCGGCCGCTCGCATGGGCGTGGGCCAGTTCGATCCGCGCCTCCTTGCCGATGGCGCGGCGGAAGTCCGACGCGCGCACCAGCGGGCGGTCGATGCCCGGCGAGGAAATCTCCAGTCGATAGGCCTGTTTGATCGGGTCCTCGACATCGATCACCGGCGACAGCGCGTCGTGGATTTCCTCGCAATCGTCGATGGTGAGGGTCCCGTCCGGCCGCTCCGCCATGATCTGAACGGTCGTCCCCTGGCCCGACATGATCTTCACGCGGACCAGCCGGTAGCCCATCGAAACGAGCACGCGTTCGGACAAAGCCGCGACGCGGGCGGCCACGCCATTCTCCTCGACAAAGCGCGGCTCGTCGAGCGGCGCGTCGATGTCCTGAAGGGTCTGAAGCGGCGGTTCCTGCGTGTCGTTCAAATGGTTCGTCCGAAGGGCTGTGCAAGAGGGCTATGCAAGCCGGGTAAAACAAAAAAGAGCGGGTCCCGCCAGGGCCCCACTCCCGCTAAGCCCTCGCGGGCATGACGAAGATGTTGACTGATCGCTATATAGGTCAAAGCGCTCCCGCGCGCAAGGGCGATGACGCGCCTAACCCTCCAATATTCCGGTCGGCAGCCCGTCGAAACTCAGCGCGTTCTTCTCCCGCCAATAGGCGCGGATGCCATCCTCGCCTTTCTTCTCGGCCCATTTCACCAGCGTGTCGCGCTGGCCGGCGAAATCCATCAAGGGCACGCCGAAGCCGCAGGAGGTGATGATTTCCTCGACCTCGACGGCGACGATCTGCCTCTTGCCGGGAAGGTCGCCGAAATGAGCGGCGAGCGCCTCCCAGTTGGGCGCGTCGACGCCGATCGCCCGGCCTGTTCCGTAGAGCCGCAGGATGTTCGGCGGACCGTCGAAGGCGCAGAACATCAGTGTGATGCGGTCGCTGAGCCGGAGATGGGCGGCGGTTTCGTTGCCGCTGCCGGTGAGATTGAGAAAGGCGACGCTTTTCGGCCCCAGCACGGCGAAGCTGCCGTCGAGGCCCTTGGGGCTGAGATTGACCCGGCCTTCCGGCCCGGCGGTGGCGACGAAAAAGATCTTCTGCGCCTCGATGAAAGCCCGCAGCCTGTCGTCGATTCCCTCATGCCGTTTCGCCATCGTCCGCCCTCACATCGCGTCCAGACCTAGGTCTCGTCTTTTCCTGCGGCTCAATCCGCCGAGCACGAGACGATAGGACGCCTGGATCAGGTCGCGCAATTCGTCGCCGTCGACTTCGAGGCCTTGGGCCTGAATCCATTTCAGGCCCCGCGAGGCGAGATAGGGCGCGGGACGAAATCCCGCGCGTTCCGGCAGGACCATGAAGGCGATCTCGCTCGCCTTGAAGGAATAAGCCGGCGCGTCCTCCGTCCCGCCACCGATGCAAAACACCTTGCCGCCGATCTTCCAGACATGATGGCCGCCCCATTGCACGACATGGGTCGTGGCGGGCAGAGCGGCGCAAAAGGCGTTGTACTGGTCGTGGTTCATTGTCCTCTTGCCGCGACGCGGTCGCGGCGCGCCCCTCGCACGAGCTCGGCGTCACATTCGTTCCTAGTTCCCTTTGCCGACAGCATCGGCAAAGGGGTTCGATTTGCCGTTCCGGCTCCGATGTTATAGGGATCGCGCCCTCGAACGATAGAGGCCCCGATGAATCGCGTCGCGCTCGAAGCCGCCCGGAAAAGCGTCGAAATCGAAGAGGCCGGCGTCGCCAGGCTGCGCGCCGCGCTTGACGGCGCCTTGGGCGAGGCGCTGGAACAGGCCATTGCGGCGATCCGGGCTTCGCGCGGGCGGGTGATCGTCAGCGGCATGGGCAAGAGCGGCCATATCGGGCGCAAGGTCGCCGCGACTCTGGCCTCGACCGGCACGCCCGCCTTTTTCCTGCACCCGGCCGAGGCGAGCCATGGCGATCTCGGCATGGTCACCACCGACGATGTGGTGCTGGCCTTTTCCTGGTCGGGCGAGACGGCCGAACTGGCCGATCTGATCGAATATGCCAAGCGCTTCGCCATTCCGCTGATCGCCGCCGCGTCGCGTCGCGACAGCGCGCTCGGCCGCGCCGCCGACATATTGCTCGAACTGCCGCAGGTCGAGGAGGCCTGCCCCAATGGCCTCGCGCCGACTACCTCCACCACCATCCAGCTCGTGCTGGGCGATGCTTTGGCCGTGGCGCTGATCGAGGATCGCGGCTTTTCCGCGCAGGATTTCCGTCTGTTCCATCCCGGCGGCAAGCTTGGCGCGCGGCTGCACAAGGTCGACGATCTGATGCATGGCGGCGACGACATGCCGCTGCTGCCGGAAAGCGCCGGGATGGGCGAGGTCATCCTCACCATGACCGGCAAGAGACTCGGCTGTGTCGGGCTGGTCGACGCCGAGGGACGGCTCGCCGGCATCATCACTGACGGCGATTTGCGCCGTCACTGGAACGGGCTTTTGCAGGATCAGAAGCCGCGCGAGATCATGACCCGCGCGCCGCTCACCGCGCCGCTCGGCGCCTTGGCGTCCTCGGCGCTGGAAATCATGAATCGCAAGAAGATCACGGTGCTGTTCATCCTCGACGCCGGTAAGCCGGCCGGCATCCTGCACATCCACGACCTGCTGCGCGCCGGCGTGGCCTGACCGCGCTCACGCGGGAGCGACCTCGGCCTTTCCCGACCGGCTGGCTGTCATTCGGCCGTAATCGAAGCTTGATCTCACACCGATCTCCTGCTTGTGGCGGCGCAGGAATCGCTCCATCCGCGACCGGCCGAGCGCCTTGAGCTCATTGAGGAAACCGGCCTCGGCGAGCAACCGGCTCGACCCCGCATAGGACGACAGCTCCCCATCGCCATGAACCAGATGGAGGCGGATGATGGAATGTCTTTCCGCGGATAATTCGCCCGTCTCGACGAGACGGTTGCGCTCGTCGATCCGCCGCAGTTCGGCGAGCAGGCTGGCGTTGAAGACGATTTCATTGAGCCGGTCGAAAATTTCCTGCGGCGTGGTCGGAATTTCCTCGCGCATCAGCGGATTGAGCTGGACGATCAGCACGTCGCGCACATTGGTTTCCTCGATCATCGGCTCGATCGCCGGATTGGCGACATAGCCGCCGTCCCAATAGCCTTCGCCGTCGATAAGGGGCGTCTGAAACAATTGCGGCAAAGTGGCCGAGGCCAGCACGATGTCGGTATTGAGTTCATATTCGCGAAAGATGCGCAGGGCGCCGGTCGCGACATGGGTGGTGTTGATGAAGAGCTTGATCTTGTTCTGGTCGCGAACCCGCTCGTACTGGATGTAATGATCGAGCAGATCGCGCAAGGGATTGAAATTGCGCGGGTTGAATTGGTAGGGCGAAAACGCCCGCATCATGCCGACGCCGAACAGATAGAGCGGCGATCGGGTGAGGTCGTAGCGAGGGTCGGAAGCGAACGGCAGCGGCCGGAAAAGAGAACTCTTGCTTCCGGCCTCGGCGACGCCGCGCCAGAAATCGTCGAGCTGTTCGCGGGCGAAAGCCTTGCCGGCCTCAAGAATGCCTTCGACCGCGACAATGGCGTTGATGGCCCCGGCCGACGTGCCGCTCACCGCGGCAATCTCGATATCCTCTTCTTCAAGCAGACGGTCGAGCACGCCCCAGGTAAAGGCGCCATGGGCGCCGCCGCCCTGCAAGGCCAGATTGAGCTTGATCATGATCGCGAAATCCGAACGGACGAACGGCGATCATTGCCGTTTTCGGATTACGAGCGAATGACGGGGCGGAGCATGTCCCGCATGCGAGAGCCGGGAAAGGGCCGTCATTGCTTCGCTAAGCTGGCAATGACGGCGACTCGCCGGGCTTCTGGTCGCCATTGGCGTTCGCCGTCGCCTCGACATCGAAAGCCGCGGCGAACAACGCTTGCGTATATTTTTCGCGCGGCGCGGCGAAAATTTCGGCCGCCGAACCTTGTTCCACGATCTTGCCGTCGCGCATGACCGCGACCTGCGAGGCCAAAGCCTTCACCACTTTCAGATCGTGGCTGATGAAGAGGAAGGACAGGCCGCGCTTGATCTGGAGGTCGCGCAAGAGATCGACGATCTGGGCCTGGACCGAGCGGTCGAGCGCCGAGGTCGGCTCGTCGAGCACGATGATTTCGGGATCGAGCGCCAAAGCGCGGGCAATGGCGATGCGCTGGCGCTGGCCGCCGGAAAATTCGTGCGGATAGCGGTCCATGGTCGCCGGATCGAGCCCGGTGTCGGCCAGCGCGCGGGCGACCACGGCCCGGCGCTCCGGCGCTGACAGGCCCCTGTCTTGAATCAACAGCCCTTCCTCGACGATTTCCATCACCGAAAGCCGCGGCGACAGCGAGCCATAGGGATCCTGGAAGACGATCTGCAGCTCTTTGCGCAGCGGCCGCATCTCGCGCGCGGACAGCCCGTCGATATTGCGGCCGAGATAGAGGATCGGCCCCTGCGAGCGGATCAGACGCAGCAGCGCGAGACCGAGCGTAGTCTTGCCGGAGCCGGATTCACCCACCAATGCGAGAGTCTGGCCCTTTTTCAGCGCGACCGAAACGCCGTCCACCGCCTTCACATAAGCGGCGGCGCGGCCGAAGAAGCCTTTCTTGATCGGGAACCAGACGCGGAGATTGTCCGTCGCCAGCACTTCGCGCGCGTCCGGGTCGGCGGGCGGCGGCGCGCCCTTGGGCTCGGCGGCGATCAGCATTTTGGTGTAATCGTGTTTCGGCGCGACAAAGATCTGCTCGGTCGCGCCCGTCTCGACCACGCGGCCCTGTTTCATCACCGCCACCTCGTCGGCCATGCGGCGGACGATGCCGAGATCGTGGGTGATGAACAGGATCGCCATGCCATAGCGGGCCTGAAGATCGCGCAGAAGCTTCAAAATCTGCGCCTGAACCGTGACGTCGAGCGCGGTGGTGGGCTCGTCGGCGATCAGCAGGTCGGGCCGGTTGGCGAGCGCCATGGCGATCATGACGCGTTGGCGCTGGCCGCCGGAAAGCTCGTGCGGAAAGGCGTCGAGCCTCTGTTCGGCGTTTTGCAGGCCGACCTCGCGCAACAGCTCCAGCGTCCGGGCGCGGCGTTTTTCGCGCGAGGCCATGCCGTGGATTTCGAGAATTTCGCCGATCTGCCGCTCGATCCGATGTAGGGGATTGAGCGAGGTCATCGGCTCCTGAAACACCATGCCGATCCGCGAGCCGCGCAGATCGCGCAGCACGGATTCCTTGGCGCCAAGCAATTCGCGACCCTGAAATTGAACGGACCCGCCGAGAATTTTCGCGCCCGGCGCCAGCAGGCGCACCACCGACAGAGCGGTGACCGATTTGCCGGAGCCGGATTCGCCGACCAGCCCGAGCGTCTTGCCGCGCTCCAGTCGCAGCGAGGCGTTTTCGACCGCGAGCGATTCGCGCCCAGTCGGGCCGAAGCCGACGCTCAGATTGTCGATTTCGAGCAGCGGCGCATCCGCTCCGTCGGGGGCCATCAAAAGCCCTTCCGCGGATCGAAGGCGTCGCGCAGGGCCTCGCCGGTGAAGACCAGCAGCGACAAAGTCGCCGCGATGACGAAAAAGCCCGACAGGCCGAGCCAGGGCGCCTGCAGATTGCTCTTGCCCTGCAACAGCAGCTCTCCCAGCGACGGCGAGCCGGGCGGCAGGCCGAAGCCAAGAAAGTCGAGCGAGGTCAAGGTGGTGATCGAGGAATTGAGGATGAAGGGCAGGAAAGTCAGCGTCGCCACCATGGCGTTGGGCAGCACGTGTTTGATCATGATTTTGCGGTCGGGCAGGCCCAGCGCCCGAGCCGCGCGCAC
Organism: Rhodoblastus sp.; assembly: GCF_041915505.1. GTDB lineage: Bacteria > Pseudomonadota > Alphaproteobacteria > Rhizobiales > Beijerinckiaceae > Rhodoblastus. The sequence continues at coordinate 24,765 of NZ_JAYSBG010000004.1, forward strand.
ATAATCGAAATTGCGCGCCCGTAAAAATTCGGCGCGCACGACGTGGACCAGGCTGACCCATGAGAACGCGAGCAGGATGAACAGCAGCACGGAAAAGCTCGGCGTGACGATGGCCGAGAGGATGATGAGCAGATAGAGGCTCGGCAGCGATGACCAGATTTCGATGAAGCGCTGGAACAGCAGGTCGGTCCAGCCGCCGAAATAGCCTTGGATCGCGCCGGCCGCGACGCCGACCACCGAGGAAATGCCGGCGAGCAGCAGGCCGAACAGGACGGAAATGCGGAAGCCATAGATCAGGCGCGCCACCACGTCGCGGCCCTGATCGTCGGTGCCCAGCCAGTTCCATTCGATCTGGCTGCATTTCTGCGCCGGCTCGCCGCTGAAGGTTTTGCCGTGGGCGCATTGCTCGGCGGTCAGCATCCAGGTCGGCGGCGAGGGCGCCGGCGTCGGCAGGGCCAGATTATGGGTGTTGTAGGAATAGCGGATCGGCGGCCACAGCAGCCAGCCATGCGCCTCGATCTCCTTGAAGATGACAGGGTCGCGATAATCCGTCTCGGCGAGGAAGCCGCCGAATTTCTCCTCCGGATAATCGATGAAGGTCGGGAACAGCAGCTCGCCCTTGTAGGAAACGAGAATTGGCTTGTCATTGGCGATGAATTCGGCGCCGAGCGACAGCACGAAGGCGATCACGAAAATCCAGCAGGAGAAAAAGCCGCGCCGGTTGCGCTTGAAGGCCTCGAACCGGCGGCGACTGATGGGAGAGAGCGCCAAAATCAGGTCTCCCGCGTCTCGAAATCGATGCGCGGATCGATCCAGGCATAGGTCAGGTCGGAGAGCAGATTGATGGCGAGGCCCAGCAAGGCGAAAATATAGAGATTGGCGAACACTACCGGATAATCACGGTTGAGCGTCGATTCGAACGACAACAGGCCGAGGCCATCGAGCGAAAAGATCGTCTCGATCAGCAGCGAGCCGGTGAAAAAGGCCGAGATGAAGGCGCCGGGAAAGCCGGAAATCACGATCAGCATAGCGTTGCGGAACACATGGCCATAGAGCACGCGCCGCTCGGTCAGACCCTTCATCCGCGCCGTGACGACATATTGCTTGCGGATTTCGTCGATGAAGGCGTTCTTGGTCAGGAAAGTCGTGGTGGCGAAGGCGCCCAGCGTCAAAGCCGAGACCGGCAGCACGATATGCCAAAGATAATCCTTGGCCTTCTCGAACAGCGACAGGTCGGCGAAATTGTCGGAGGTCAGGCCGCGCAGCGGAAAAATCTGCCAGAACGAGCCGCCGGCGAATAGCACGATCAGCAGGATCGCGAACAGGAAGCTCGGGATGGCGTAGCCGATGATGATGACCGCCGAGGTCCAGATATCGAAGGCTTCGCCCTCGCGCCGCGCCTTGGCGATGCCCAGCGGAATCGAAATGGCGTAGGACAGCAAGGTCATCCACAGGCCGAGCGACATCGAGACCGGCAGCTTTTCCTTGATCAGCGACAGCACCGGGGCGTCGCGGAAATAGGACCGGCCGAAATCGAACATGGCGTAATTGCGGATCATCAGCCAGAAGCGTTCGAGCGGCGGCTTGTCGAAGCCGAACTGCTTTTCAAGCTCGGCGATGAATTTGGGGTCGAGCCCCTGCGCGCCGCGATATTTGCCTGAGAATTCGCTCGCCGCGCCGCCGCGCCCGGCCGCGATCGTGCTGTTGCCGCCGCCGAAACGCGACGTCGCGCCGGAATCCTGACCCTGCATCTGCGCCAGCACGCGTTCTACCGGCCCGCCGGGGGCGAATTGCACGATCAGGAAGGACAAAGCCAATATCCCGAACAGAGTCGGGATCATCAGCAGGATGCGGCGCAGGATGTAAAAGGCCATCAGGCTCTAGCCGGTCAGGTCTTGGCTTTGGTCGCGGCGGCTTTTTCGGCGTCCCACCACCACAGCGATGCGATGCCGATATCGAGCCGCGGCGGCGCCTCGGGCCGGCCGAAGAAATCCCAGGCGGCGATCCGACGATTGGGCGAATACCAGTTCGGAATCCAGTATTGGCCGGCGCGCAAGACGCGATCCAGCACGCGGCAGGTCACGATCAGCTCGGCGCGCGACTGCGCCTTGAGCGCCTTGTCGATCAAAGCGTCGACGGCGGGGTCGTCAATGCCGGGCAGGTTCAGGCCGCCCGGCGTCTTGCCGGATTGCGAGCCGAAATAGGCCAGCAATTCGTCGCCCGGCACGCCGCCGATGATCTTCCGGTCGGTGACCATGTCGAAATCGAAATTGTCGATGCGCTGCTTGTATTGCGCGGAATCGACCACCCGCAGGCGCGGCTCTATGCCGAGCAGCTTCATGTTCTTGAACATGGGCTGCACCACCTTGTCGAAGGCGTTGGAAAATTCCAGCACCTCGAAGGAGAGCGGCGCGCCGTCCGGCAGCAGCAATTGCGAGCCGTCGCGGCGGCAGCCGGCCTCTTTCAGCAGGTTGTTGGCGCGCTGGAGCAAAGCGCGGTCCTGGCCGGAGCCGTCGGACACCGGCGGCGAGAACGGCTCGCCGAACACGGAGGCCGGAACCTTGGAGCGTAACGGCTCCAGAATGGCCAGTTCTTCCGGCGAGGGCAGGCCCTCCGCCTTCATAGGGGTGTTTTCGAAATAGGTCGTCAGACGCTTATAGGCGCCATAGAACAGATTGCGGTTGGACCATTCGAAATCGAGGCAGCAGCCGAGCGCCTCGCGCACGCGCGGGTCCTTGAAGACAGGGCGGCGCAGGTTGAAGAAAAAGCCCTGGAAGCCGGGGCTGCGCTTGTCCGGGATTTCCATCTTGACCACGCGGCCGTCGCGCACGGCGGGGAAATCATAGCCGGTCGCCCATTCGGATGCGGTCGAGCTTTCGTGGAGATTGACGGTTCCGGCCTTGAAGGCCTCGAAGCCGACGGCGCGCTCGCCGAAATAATCGAAGCGGATGCGGTCGAAATTGTTCTGGCCGACATTGACCGGCAGGTCCTTGGCCCAATAATCCGGCACGCGGTCATAGGCGATATAGCGGCCCTGTTCGAAGGCTCCGATCTTGTAGGCGCCGGAGCCGAGCGGCGGCTCCATCCCCGAGCGCGTGAAATCGTGGGTCTTGTAATAAGCCTCCGACAGGATCGGCTGGCCGGCGATATTGAGGATGGAATCGCGGCCAAAACCGTCTTTCAGGGTGATGAGCACGACATCGTCGGCCTCAGCCTTGGCGCTGTCCAGATCGCGCAGCAATTGGCGGATCAGCGGATGGCCCTTTTCGCCCAAGGTGACGAGCGAGAACGCCACGTCTTTCGCGGTCATCGGCGCGCCATCGTGGAACCGCGCCTCGCGCCGCAGGTGGAAGCGATAGCTTTTCTTGTCCGGCGCAATCTCGACGGCCTGTGCGACGAGGCCGTAGATCGTATTGTCCTCGTCGAGGCTGCCGGCCATCAGGCTGTCATTGATGATCGACAGGCCGGTGGCGGGATTGCCCTGCAGGATAAAGCCGTTGAGCGAATCATAGGAGGTCGCCACCGCCTCCATCAGCAATTGGCCGCCCTTGGGCGCGTCTGGCTTCGTATAGGGAAAATGGGCGAAATTCTCCGGCAAGCCGAGGTCGCCGAAGGAGGACAGACCATAGGTCTTATGCCAGCCCGCGCCCTCGGCGGCGCGCGCGGAAAGTCCGAACAAAGGCAAGGCGGCGGCGGAGAGCAGCGCGGCGCGCCGGGTGACGGTCAGTTTAGCCAGGGGATTCAAGGCAGCCTCTGCGAAAGAGGGCGGAGATTCGTTGGCCATTATGTCGTTTTTGCGCCGGGTGGCTAGAGCGCCGCGCCGTTCACGCCTTGTGCGCCTGTTGCAGCAAAGCGAGCCAGGCGCGGGCGGCGTCCGATAGATAGGCGCCGCGCCGCCAGACCAAAGCGAGGCGCCAGTCGGTTTCCGGCTCGTCGAGGGCGATGCCGACTGGTCCGCCCGCCGGACGGCGTTCGTCCAGCATATCCGGCAGGAAGGCCACGCCGAGCCCGGCATTGGCGAGCTCCACGATGAAGTCGATCTGGCTGGAGCGCGCGACGATCTTCGGCTCGAAACCGGACCGGCGGCAGGCGCCGATAATGATGCGGTTGAGCGCGAAACCGCTCTCGAACAGGATGAACGGGCTGTCGCGCAGATCGGTGATCTTCAGCTTCGACCGCGCGGCCAGCGGATGCTGACGGGGCAGGAGCGCCATCATGGGCTCGCGCCGCACCTCGATCCATTCGAAATCCTCGGCGATCGGCATCAGCGAAGCGGCGAAGTCGATATCGCCCATCCGGAGAATTTCCTCCAGTCGGGCGCTGCCATGTTCGATCAGGCGGATCTCGATCTCGGGATAGAGCTGGCGAAACCGGGTGAACAGCGGTGCGAACACCACGCCGCTGCCGAGTTGCGGCAGGCCCAGCCGCAGCACGCCACGTTTGAGGCCGCGGAGGGCGTCCAGCTCCGCCGTCAGATCGTCGCGCTCCGCGAGCAGACGCAGGGCGCGGCGATAGACGATCTCGCCGGCTTCGGTCAGGCGCGGACCGTGGGCGAGCCGGTCGAGCAGCGGAGCCCCGATCTCGTCCTCGATCTGGCGGACCGACTTGCTCACCGCGGATTGCGTGCTGTTGAGCGCCCGCGCGGCGGCCGTGAAGCCGGACTGGCGGACCACTTCGACGAAAGCGCGCAGGTTCCTGAATTCCATCTCATTCCAATAGGGAATGAGATCAATTCGATCAATTCATTTTTGGGATGATGTGACTGGGGCTATACTTACGTCTAATTCGTCCTTTCGCGACTTCGGCAAGGCCAAAACCATGAGCGCGCGTCGTTTCCGCATTTCCTTCCGCCATTTCGTGCATCGCAGCCGGCTGACCCAGATCGGATTGATCTTCGTCCTCTGGCTCGTGGGGACGCAGATCGCGCAGGCGCTTCATCTGCCGCTGCCGGGCGGCATCGTCGGCATGCTGCTGGCCTTGACCCTGCTGCTGACGCGCGGCGTCAGCCTGTTCAGCATCAAGCGCGGCGCGGACTGGTTTCTGGCGGAAATGCTGCTGTTCTTCGTCCCGGCCGTGCTCGGCGTGCTGGACCATCGCGAATTCCTGGGTCTGCTCGGCCTGAAAATCCTCGCCATCATCCTGCTTTCCACCGTCGCGGTCATGGCCGCCACGGCCTTGACCGTCGACCTGATCTTCCGCTGGAGCGAGAAACATGAGCGTCTCGCCGCCTGACTGGTCCGATCCGACGGTCCACATGCTGTTCTGGTCGGCGGCCACGGTCGCCTGTTATCTCTTGGCCAAGCGCCTCTACCGCAAATGGCCGAAATGGTGGCTGACGCCGCTGGCCGCCGCGCCGGCGGCGCTGATCGTCGCCGCTCTGGTCCTGCATGAGGATTACCGCGATTACAGCCACAGCGCCGGCTGGCTGGTGGCGCTGCTCGGCCCCGCCACCGTGGCTTTCGCCGCGCCGATCTACGAGCAGCGCGCCCTGATCCGGCGGCATTGGCCGGTCCTGCTGGCCGGCATGTGCGTCGGCAGCCTCACCGCCATGGCCACGAGTTTCGGGCTCGCCTCAATTCTCGGCCTGTCCGGCGCGCTGCGGCTCAGCCTGACCCCGCGCTCGATGAGCACGCCTTTCGCCATGCAGGTCTCCGGCGAGATCGGCGGCGTTCCCGACCTCACCGCCATTTTCGTGGTGATGACCGGCGTGTTCGGCGCGGTGATCGGCGAATTGCTGCTGGCGCGCCTGCCTTTGCGCAGCGCGCTCGCGCGCGGCGCCTTGTTCGGCATGGGCGCTCATGGCGCGGGCACCGCCAAGGCCCATCAGATCGGACGCGCCGAGGGCGCCGTCTCCGGGCTCGTCATGGTGCTGGTCGGCCTGCTCAACGTGCTGGCGGCGCCGCTGATCGCGCACATTCTGCGCTGATTTAGGCCCTATTCCCCAAGCGCCTTGAGCAATTCAGCGTGAAAGCGCTCCGGCTCCTCCATCTGCGGCGCGTGGCCGAGACCGGGGAATTCAATCAGCCGGGCGTTTGGAATCAGGGCTGCGACCTCCTTGCCGAGCACGTCGTAATGGCCGAGGCGCTTCTTCACCTCGGGCGGAGCGATATCGGCGCCGATGGCGGTATTGTCGGCCGTGCCGATCATCAGAACGGTCGGGACCTTCAGGTCGCGGAATTCGTAAAAAACCGGCTGGGTGAAGATCATGTCGTAGATCAGGGCGGAATTCCACGCCACGATCTCGTGGCCCGGCCCGCGATTGAGCCCTGCCAGCATGTCCACCCATTTCTCGTAATCCGGCTTCCAGCGGCCGACGTAATAGGTCGCCCGCTCATAGGCCCGGATGCTGTCCGCCGAGAGTTTCAGCTCGCGCTGATACCATTGATCGACCGTGCGATAGGGAACGCCCTTGGCCTTCCAGTCCTCCAGCCCGATCGGATTGACCAGGACAAGTCGGGACACGGCGTCCGGATACATCAGCGCATACCGCGTCGCAAGCATGCCGCCGGTGGAATGGGCGATCAGGGCCGGCTTGTCGATGCCGAGCTTTGCCAGCAGCGCATGGGTGTTCTCGGCCAGTTGCTGGAAGGAATATTGGTAATGGTCCGGCTTGGTCGAGGCGCAGAAGCCGATCTGGTCCGGCGCGATGACGCGATAGCCGGCCTGCGACAAGGCGGCGATGGTCTGCTCCCAGCTCGCGGCGCAGAAATTCTTGCCGTGCAGCAGCACCGCCGCGCGCCCATTCGTCGGGCCGGCGGGCGGAACGTCCAGATAGGCCATCGACAAGGCGCGGCCCTGCGATTCGAAGGCGAAACGTTGCACGGGATAGGGATAGGCGAAGCCTTCGAGCTGCGGGCCATAAGTCGGCGGCTCGGCCAAAGCCGGCGTCGCCAGCGCGAGAACGAGGAAAGCGGCGGTCAAGCGTTTCATGGCGAGCCCTCAAAGCGTTTTCAAGCGAAGTGGCCCCCGGTTCGCGTAAAGAAAACCCGGCAAAACAAAAACCTAGATCGTTTCATTGTTTCCACGAAACAATGAAACGATCTAGGGCAGTCGAGGGTCAGACCCGCGCCTTCAAAGCCTTTTGCGTCGGTTTCGGCTTGCCCTCCTCATGCGGCCGGGTCAGGCCAAGGCGCCAGAGCATGAACAGGGCGCCGAGCGAGGCGGACAGGCACAGCATCGTCGCATAGAATGTGCCGTTGTCGTCTTCCGCGAACAGCAGCGACTTGGTGTTCATCCCGAAATAGCCGGTCACGAAGGTCGCGGGCAGCAGCAAGGCGGTGATGACGGTCAACGTATAGAGCCGGTCGTTGGTTTCCGTGGTCAGGATGGCGTTGATCTCATCATGCAGCGTGCGCGCGCGGTCCTGGAGGTTGGCGACGTCGCGCGCCAGAGCTTCCGCCCTCTGCCCGAGGCTGGTCGTCACTTCGTGCAGATGGGCGTCGTCCTGGCCGGCCGCGGCTTCTTCGAGGCGCGCCAGAGTCGATTGCAGGCCGTTGACCTGCCGCGCGAGCCGCACCGTGCTGCGCCGCGCCTGGCCGAGCGGGGCGCGCTGGTCGCGGCCGCGCCCCTCGATCACCACATTGTCTTCGATGCCATCGAGCGTCGTCGCCATGTTCCGGGTCAGGTCGGCCGAACATTTGCAGAGATGGGTCACCATCAGTTCGAACAGGGCGATGGGGCTCGTCGCCGTGGCGCCGTCCTCCAGCGCGCGGCGGGTCGCCTGCGCCGAATAGATCGGAATGCGGCGGGCCGTGACGAGGAAGCCCCGCCCGAGCGCGAAGCGCAGGAAGTCGCCGTCCTCCTTGGGCCCGTCGATGGCGTGCTGGTGATCGGCGATGGCGCCGAAGACGAGATCGCCCCAATGTTCCACGAAAGGGTGATGAATGTCGCCGCCGAGGGCGTCGCGCGCTTCGGCGGTGAGCGGCTCGATGCGACGCAGGACATCCATGACGCGGCGGTCGATGCAGTCGAGATGCATCCAGACATAGCCCTCGCCGGGGGCGTTGATCCGGTCGATATCGGACGCCGCGCCCGATTCCGGCCGGCCTTCGGCGTCGAACCTGATGATCCAGTTGCATCCGGGGACGTCGCGAACGAGCGCGGCGTTGAGACGATCGAGGGGCATGGGCGGGACCCGCAAGGAAATGGCGCTGAAAAAACACCGCGCTGGAACCGCTGTTAAAAGACGGTTTGGCGACGATAATTTGACAGCGGGCCTCCGCTCAACAAAAAGCCGGGGGCAGAGCCCCCGGCTGGAATGGGTTCGGACCGATGCGATCGCTTATTTCGCGGCCGGCAGCGGAACCGGGCTATCCGAAAGCGTGCGCAGGTAGGCGATGATGTCGGCGCGCTTGCCGGCGTCCGGCTCGCCGGCGAAGCCCATTTTCGTGCCGGCGACGAAGCTCTTCGGGCTGGTGAGGAAGGTGTTGAGGTCCTCGAAGCTCCAATTGCCGCCCTTGCCCTTCATGGCGTCCGAATAGGAGAAGCCCTCGGCAGCGCCCTTCGGGCGACCGATCACGCCCCACAGATCCGGGCCGACCTTGGCGGCGGCGCCCTTTTCGAAGCTGTGGCAGGTGGCGCAGACCTTGAAGAGCGCCTTGCCCTTGTCGGCGTCGGCCTTGGCG